>NZ_JBFRCY010000959.1:0-1379 GCF_052113305.1 Terriglobus sp. YAF25 | reverse complement strand
CTCTAGTCCAGCTTCTCCGCTTCAATTCCAATATTCGTTTCGCCCGCAGCCTTCTTTTCCCAGTACTTCTTCACCCAGGCTTCAAACGACTTGCCGGCGGCGGCGTCACGGCCGGTAAAGGCGAGGGCTGCAATATCGCCGTAGGCCACGTTGACCTTTGCGCGATCTCCCTTTGAGGGAATGATGCGGATAAAGGAGTCCCTCAGCGATGTACCCGAGCGGCGGTCGAAGATATATCCCTCGAGGATCGCGCCGTCCTTCTTCGTGATTGTCACATCGCCGCGATAGTCGAAGGCCTTTTCCAATGCTTCCCGCACTTCATCGTCGGAGGCGAGAGCCGGAATCCAGCCCTCGAGATTCTCTCGCTCACGGCCGGCGACAACCTCGAGCTCATCAGCCGAATGCTCTTTCAACTGCTCGATCTTTCCCGCTTCCTGCTGCACTGTCGACATAGGCTTAGTCTCCTGAGACCAGTTCACCGGTTTGCGCCGCGGGTGTCGTAGCGATCTGAACCAGTGGTCCGCGGTGTTCCGGCTGCCACTCATCCAGCAGTTTCTGTGCTCCTGCATCGGAGTACAGTGCGTTCATATAGGCCTTGGCCGTACGGATGAAACCACCCAGCGATCCGAAGCCGTAGTTCACCGCCGAAGCTTCGTGCCCCGAATGCACCATGCAGTTGGCGCACTGCGGATTGCCGCTCTTTGCACCGTAGTTGGCCCACTCGGTGGCTTCGATCAGTTCCTTGAAGGAATCGGCGTAACCGTCTTGCAGCAGATAGCAGGGCTTCTGCCAACCGAAGATGTTGTAGGTCGGCATTCCCCAGGGGGTGCACTCGAAGTTGATCTGTCCCATCAGGAACTCGAGGAAGAGTGGGTGCGAGTTGAACTGCCACTCCTTCTTCCGGTTCGACAGGATGGCGCGGAACATGCGGCGCGACTTCGCCTTACCGAGGAAGTGGCTCTGATCCGGTGCCTTATCGTAGGTGTAACCCGGCGAGACCATCATGCTCTCAACACCGGCGCGTGTGAGTTCGTCAAAGTGAGCCCGCACCGAGTTTGGATCGGCGCCATCGAAGAGAGTCGTATTCGTCGTCACGCGGAAGCCACGCTTCACTGCTTCACGAACGCCTTCCATCGCCTGGTCGTGGCCACCGTCGCGGCAGACGGCGAAGTCGTGGTGCTCCTTCTGACCATCGACGTGCACTGAGAAGGAGAGATACTTGCTTGGCGTGAAGAGATGGAGCTTCTCCTTCAGCAGCAGCGCGTTGGTGCACATGTAGACGTACTTCTTGCGCGCTACCAGGCCGGCAACAATCTCCGGCATCTGCGGATGCAGCAACGGCTCGCCGCCCGGGATAGACACCATCGGCACGCCGCACT
>NZ_JBFRCY010000958.1:0-1383 GCF_052113305.1 Terriglobus sp. YAF25 | reverse complement strand
GGCGCGGCGGGCATCACCGGACTGCTGAAGGCGATCCTCAGCGTCCAGCACCGCGAACTCCCCGCGAGCCTCAACTACGCCACCCCCAACCCCGACATCCCCCTGGACCGGCTGAATCTGCGGGTGCAGGAGGCCACCGGTCCGTGGCCCCACGACGCCCGCCCCCTCCTCGCCGGTGTCTCGGCCTTCGGAATGGGCGGCACCAACTGCCATGTGGTGGTGGCCGAATGGTCGAGCATCACTACCGGCGAGCACCCCGAACCCACAGCCCCCATGAGGGCCGGGGTCGTGCCGTGGGTCGTCTCGGGCAAGGGCAAGGACGGGCTGGGCGGTCAGGCCGCTCGGCTGGGGGAGTTCGTTGGTGAGCGGGATGAGTTGTCGTTGGTGGATGTGGGGTGGTCGCTCGCTACCTCCCGTGCGGTGCTTGGGCATCGGGCTGTGGTGTTGGCGGGCGGTCGTGGTGGTGTTCTGGCTGGGCTGGGCGCGTTGGCGGACGGTACTCCTGTGGGTGGTGTGGTGTCGGGTGTGGCGGATGTGCGGGGCCGGGTGGTGTTCGTGTTCCCGGGTCAGGGTTCGCAGTGGCGKGGKATGGCGGCGGAGCTTCTYGATTCSTCGSYGGTGTTCGCGGASCGGTTCGCGGAGTGTGATGCGGTGTTGCGGGYGCATGTGGGGTGGTCGGCGSTGGATGTGGTKCGYGGKGYGTCKGGTGCGCCGTCGYTGGAGCGSATYGAGGTGCTTCAGCCGGTGTTGTTCGCGGTGAAYGTSTCGYTGGCGGCSYTGTGGYGTKCGGTGGGYGTGGARCCSGCTGCYGTGGTGGGTCACAGYCAGGGYGAGATCGCGGCAGCGTGTGTTGCTGGTGCGCTTTCGTTGGAGGATGCGGCGCGGGTGGTGGTGTTGCGGAGTGCTTTGTTTGCTGAGGAGTTGGTGGGCMRGGGTGCGGTGGCGTCGGTGGCGCTTTCGGCTGATGTGGTCGAGGAGCGGCTTGCGGTGTGGGGTGGGCGTCTGGTTGTTGCTGGGCGTAATGGGCCTTCTGCTGTCACGGTGGCCGGTGAGGTGGCGTTGTTGGAGGAGTTTGTTGCGGGGTGCCGGGCTGAGGGGGTGCGGGCGCGGGTTGTGGGTTCCACGGTGGCTTCGCATTGTGCGCAGGTGGATCCGTTGCGTGAGCGGATTCTGGAGATGTTCGCCGATGTGGTGCCTCGGCGTGGTGGGGTGCCGTTTTATTCGACGGTGACTGGTGCCGTGTTGGAGAGCACGGGGCTGGATGCGGAGTACTGGTTCCGCAATGCCCGGCAGCCGGTGGATTTTGAGGGTGCGGTGCGTGCGCTGCTGGCTGATGGTTTCCGTTTCTTTGTGGAGTCCAGTGCGCATCCGGTGCTGGTGATG
>NZ_JBFRCY010000957.1:0-1903 GCF_052113305.1 Terriglobus sp. YAF25 | reverse complement strand
GGAGAAAGAAAAGCGAATATGTCTTAGCTCATCTTTCTCCTGATATTCTTAGTGGATGGACTTTCAGCTCTCCACCACCTACAAGCCACAGGGAGACCAACCGCGTGCCATCACCGAGCTCATGACCGGTCTGCACGACGGTGAAAAGCACCAGGTGCTGCTCGGCGTGACCGGGTCGGGTAAGACCTTCACCATGGCGAAGGTCATCGAGCAGTCTGACCGTCCTGCGCTTGTACTCGCGCATAACAAGACATTGGCCGCGCAGCTTTATCACGAGTTCAAGCAGTTCTTCCCAAACAACGCGGTGGAGTACTTCGTCAGCTACTACGACTACTACCAGCCCGAGGCCTACATTCCTTCGGGCGACCTCTACATCGAGAAAGAAGCCACCATCAATGAAGAGCTCGACAAGCTGCGGCTCGTCAAGCAGCGCTATTCTCGGCTGCCGATCTATCCGAAATCGCACTACGTCGTGCAGCCGGAGAAGAAGAAGTCGGCGATGGACTCCATCCTCGAAGAGCTTGCCGAGTGGGAGGCGCAACTTGAAAAAGAGGGCCGCATGGTGGAGGCGCAGCGCATTCATCAGCGCACACGCTTCGACCTTGAGATGATCAAATCTGTCGGCTACTGTCACGGCATCGAGAACTACTCACGCCACTTCTCCGGACGTCTTCCGGGTGAGCCTCCGCCGACGCTTTTGGATTACTTTCCGAAGGACTTCCTGATCTTCATCGACGAGTCGCATGTCACCGTACCGCAGCTGCACGGCATGTGGCACGGTGATCGCTCCCGCAAACAGAACCTGGTGGACTACGGCTTCCGCCTGCCCTCGGCACGCGACAACCGGCCGCTGCGCTTCGAGGAATTTGAGTCGCGCACCGGGCAGATCATCTACGTTTCGGCGACTCCGGGACCGTACGAACTGACAAAGGCGGAGGGCRTGGTCGTCGAACAGATCATCCGCCCCACCGGCCTCATCGATCCTGAAGTCGAGATTCGGCCGGTCAAAGGACAGATCGACGATCTGCTGGGCGAGATTCGTGACCGGGCTGCGAGAAACCAGCGTGTCCTGGTAACAACCCTGACGAAACGTATGGCCGAAGATCTCGCCGGCTACTATACCGAAGTCGGTGTCCGCTGCCGCTACATGCATTCGGAGATCGAGACACTGGAACGGGTAAAGCTGTTGCGCGACCTACGTAAAGGTGAGTACGACGTGCTGATCGGCATCAACCTTCTGCGCGAAGGCCTGGATCTGCCTGAGGTCTCTCTCGTGGCTATTCTGGACGCCGATAAGGAAGGATTTCTGCGTTCGCAGGGTTCGCTCATCCAGACCATCGGACGTGCGGCGCGACACCTGGAAGGCCGGGCAATTCTGTATGCCGACAAGATGACGGACTCCATGCAGCGAGCGATCGACGAGACCAGCCGTCGACGCGAAGCGCAGGTGGCCTACAACACGGAACACGGCATTACACCGAGAACTGTCGTTCGCGCAATCGAAGACTCGCTTGCCGTGGTGCTGGCAGCCGATTATGCAGATCTGACGGCAGAGGTGGAAGGGATGCCGGAGTTCGCGACGCAGCAGGAATTGGACACCTACATCGGAAAGCTCGAAACCGAGATGCGCGAGGCAGCCAAACAGTTCGAGTTCGAGAAGGCAGCAAAGTTGCGCGACACGATCAAGGAGCTCCGGACGAAGGAGTTCCTGTTCAGCTAAGGGCGGATCTCGATGGGCGTCCCGTCGGGGACGAGACGCCATATCTCATCCATCTCTTCGTCAGTTACCGCTACACAGCCTCGAGTTGTTCAGCTAAGGGCGGATCTCGATGGGCGTCCCGTCGGGGACGAGACGCCATATCTCATCCATCTCTTCGTCAGTTACCGCTACACAGCCTCGAGT
>NZ_JBFRCY010000956.1:0-1385 GCF_052113305.1 Terriglobus sp. YAF25 | reverse complement strand
CCAATTCTGTGGCGCAATATAGCACCCGCGTGCAATCGGACGATAAACGGATGGTTTGCTTAAGCGGAGCTTAAGGTGATGAGCCATGTGTCAGAGGGCTATGTTTCGGGTCGTTCGATAAAATCTCTCCCGATCTGTACTATCGATACGCTCTGTACGCCTGGAATTATGGAGTAGGCAATGAATATCTATTGGGTTGAATCCACCGCACCGAAATCGATGGCCATCGTTGCACGTCCCAGGGGGAATGGTTCATTGGAAGCCGAATTGCTCGCCATGCGCCGCGAGGGGATCGATGTCCTGGTCTCTCTGCTGACAACGGCGGAGCAGCAGGATCTCGGTCTCTCGCGCGAAGGTGAAACATGCGAGAAGGTTGGCATCGAGTATGTGAACTTCCCAATCACGGATCATGGGCTCCCGGCATCGCATCAGGAATTTGGTCTCCTGGTGGAACGGCTTCAGAAAAAGCTCGACGCGGGAAAGCACATTGGCGCTCACTGCTTTGCCTGTATCGGCAGGTCTTCTGTCCTCATGGCTTCCCTGATGTGTGCGCAGGGGACTACCCCACATGACGCATTCCTGCGTCTGGGAACGGCTCGCGGATTTCCGGTGCCCGAGACGCTGCAGCAGATGAAGTGGGTGGAGCAGTTCGCCCGCACGTTCGGTGAGAGATAGATCTACTTCGTTGGRTGTTTGTGGCTTCCTCGCCCACCCTAACTCCGTGAGGGTGGGGCACCCCGATAGCACAGGCCAGGTGTTTTTTACGTTCTCCCCTTGTGGGTGCCCCACCCTCGCAACGCTAGGGTGGGTGAGGCATGCCCATAACTTTTGACAAGATACCGCTTCATAAATTTCCCGGAACTTTTACCCAACCAACCTCGTAGTTGCTCTTCAGACGGACGCTGCCGGTCACGTTGTGAACGTGGCCGTAAGTCTGCACCGACGCGCCCACACAACCCGCAACCATCGAGGTGTCCTATGAAGTTTCTGGCTGCCGCAGCCTTTGCTGCGCTTGCGCTCCCGCACGCCCTGTCCCGGCATGTTCTGGCACAGACCGCCTGCACGGGAACGCCGCTTACCGGCGTCGTGCACGACAGTACGCAGGCCATCATTCCCGGAGCGCTGCTAACGCTCGACAGCGGACCTGCCGCGACCAGCAGCTCCGATGGACACTTCCGCCTGGCCTGTGTTCCCGAAGGCTCACATCGTCTCTCCGTTTCCGCGCCGGGCTTCGCTACACAGACCGTGACGCTGCGGTCTCCGCACCCCGCCTCACTCGATCTGCTGCTGAAAGTAGAAGAGGTGGAGACCAATGTAGATGTCAGCGGAGATGACGACACTCCGGCCACCAACGCGACTTCAAGCGGACCCACACAGACCATCTC
>NZ_JBFRCY010000955.1:0-1388 GCF_052113305.1 Terriglobus sp. YAF25 | reverse complement strand
ACGGCCGACAATCTGATCTACGACAAGACCTTCCTCGGTTTTGACAGGTCGCCTGACTTCCTGTTAATCCAGGTGACCAGCACTGTCGGAAACAACTTGGAGTCGAAGCTCGCCTTCTTCCGATTCATCGCCGACGAACTCAAGAGCAAGCTCTCCGTTCGTCCTGACGACATCATGATCAACATGGTCTATGTAGATCGACGAACTCAAGAGCAAGCTCTCGGCGAACCTTGGACCTAGGTTGAACGGAAACTTGGGGACAGACGAAAAACTTGGGGACAGACGGGACGTAAGCAGATAAGGTTCGCACAGGCACAACTGATGTTTGAAGCGTAGATTGATCGCGTTCGGAATGGAAACGTCCCGTCTGTCCCCAGGTTTCCCAGGTTTCGTCCCCAGGTTTCCCTGTCCCCAGGTTTCCCAGGTTTCCGAGATCGAGGAGACATTAGGTGCTGCGGCACGTTGCGGGGTCATCGCTCACGAACTCGCCCACGAGCGCTTCTCCACAAACGAAACCGCAAGGAGACGACGCGCCAACACCGCGACCTGGAAGCGGAGTCTGTTAGCTTTGCAGTGCTCGCCCACTATGGCATCCGCACCGGAAGCCGCTTCTACCTTGCCAGCTATGACGTGACTTCGGAAATGCTCACCGCTTCACTTCAAACCATCACCCAGGCCGCTAGGCGTATCATCACAGCCATTGATGACAAGTTCGAGACTTTGAAGGACGCGGACGAAGGCTCCGCGTCTCCATCCATAGCTGCGTAGGTATCGCTGTGGCCGAGCTGGATACGCTCGTTGCAGAATTGGGTCACAAGGCATTCTGTTCAAAGCGGTATGGCAGCGATTCGCGCGAGAATGGACAACTTCTTGACCCCACGCGCATAGCGTGGGAAGCTAACCCTGTATTCAACCAATTCTGGGGAACGACACCTGGATAACCTTTTTGCTTCCTCCCGCTCTGTTCAAAGCAAATCAAGGAGATCCATTCGTGAGCATAAATCTCGAAAATGATAAGCAGCCCCACACAGCCCACCCCGAAAGCCAAGCCGGGCGGGTTGGTACCGGTAATATTTCCGGTATTGCCACCCAAACGGGTACTCACGCTGAGGACTGGCTGGGAGGGCCTCAGAACGGAAACGAAGCCTCCAGCGAAGCCGAGAAAACTCTTCAAGAAAAGCTGTCAAGCGATATCTCGGGCCCTACCGGATCGGGAAAGTACTCGGACTCCGAGGACCGGCCCCCCAACGAAGGCGTAGAAGTCTCCGACTCTCTCAGGATGGGGAGCAATGGAATCGAATCCCCCAGCGAAGCCTATGGACGTAGAAGTCTCCGACTCTCTCAGGATGGGGAGCAATGGAATCGAATCCCCCAGCGAAGCCTATGGA
>NZ_JBFRCY010000954.1:0-1391 GCF_052113305.1 Terriglobus sp. YAF25 | reverse complement strand
GGGAGACAGGGCGTACACCTCGCCTGGGCGAGTAGCGATGTCTGTGATCTTCGTGTCCGAGAAACCGGCAGCGGTGATCGTCACCGTGTACTTGCCGAGCGGAAGGTCCTGGAAAGAATAGGTTCCGTCGCCGGTGGACTCGGTCTCACGGTTCATGCCGGTGTCCTGGCCGAGCAGTGTGATCTTGGCGTGCGGAACAACTGCGCCGGTGCTGTCCAGAATCGTTCCGGCGATACCACCGCGGAAGGTCTGTGCCGACAGAGACACCGTCAACAACACAAAGAGAGATGCAACGATGCTTCGGAAGAAGCGGGTAATGCGCATGACTGGCTCCTGAAGTAGTGAAACGACTACGTTTGGGGTCTGTTGATGCGTTAACTGACTTTTGCTACGTTTTTTCGCGTGTGAAGAGGAACGGGGTCCCTAATAACAACAGCACGCCGTCATGCCGGCCTGAGGGGCCAGACAAGCGCCGGGATATTCCCGGAATGCGATGATTGCGGCTGACATGTACAAAGTCGTCTCCGTCTTATGTTGCTGTTGTTGTGTACATTCAGCATACCTGTATTACGGTTCGATGAACAAACTGTTCCGCTAAAAAAATAGCCGTTGTACGCTTCAACACCTGCGTTCCCGTCTCATGCAGCGCAAGAGAACCCCTATTTTTCAATACTTTATTCTTGCGCTCCAAGGAAAAATCTCTTCCAATAGACGCAGCAGGTCCCTACGGGCTGATTTCAGCCTGCCCCCTGCTATCCGACCGTTGAGCTCCAAAGCAGCCCCCCAGCCTTGTTAGGGCATCGTACGCAGGAGTGAATTTTCAACTGCATACGAATCTCTAACCTGCTGTCCCTGTTCGTTGGACCAAATTCGTCTTTTTTTCGGAGTCCTTCAATGCACGTTCGAACGAAGCTAGCTGTAGCTGTACTAGCCGTTATCTCGATTTTTGCTGTTTCCTCTTTCCCCGCCAATGCACAAGCCATCCCAGCCGGCAGAAAACGCGGTGGTGACCTCGATGCATTTTTCACCTATGGGCGCGCACGCACAGACTTCGGCCCCGTCAGGAATAACGTCTACACGGTTGGCGGAGACTACATGTTCCGGTATTTCGGAATGTTTCAGCCGGGCGTCAACATCCGGTATAGGGCTTCGACCGGTGCAGTGGTCAATGAGCCATTCTTTGGCGCCGGATTGGATGTCCGCCTGCCTGTTGTCTTTCACCTGCGTCCCTATGCCGTTGCCGATATGGGCATCGGCAGCGTGAAGCAAAAACCCTCTGGTATCAATGACTCAGGATCTTCTTACATTCTTGGCGGCGGCTTTGACGTTCCCGTCGTCAACAAGTTCGCTGCCCGCGCAGAATTCGACTATCAGCACATCCGAATCTCAGG
>NZ_JBFRCY010000953.1:0-1393 GCF_052113305.1 Terriglobus sp. YAF25 | reverse complement strand
AGCTGACGCAGCCTACGGACGAGGCAGCGTATCCGGGGTTTGCGCCCGATGGTAAGACGGTGGTCTTCCAGTCGTATGCCGGCGGCACCTTCCACGTCTGGAAGATGAATGCAGACGGCACCGGCCTGAAGCAGGTCACCTCCGGCCATGGCGACGATCGCGAGCCCCGCATCTCTCCTGATGGCAAGACGATTGCCTTTGCCTCCGATCGTGACTTCAAAGGCTCCTACGACATCTGGACCGTCGGCATCGACGGCGGCGAGCCGAAGCAGATCACCAGCGGAACGAACGATGAGTACGAGCCCGCATGGACGCCGGACGGCAAGATCGTCTACGTCTCCGCTATTGATGAAGAGATGATTCCCGGTCTGCGCGTTGCGACTGGCCGCCAGGTGATCCAGATCGATCCCACAACGCTGGAGAAGAAGACGCTGGTTGAGGTGAAGACAGGCCGCATCGACTCGCCCTCGGTCTCGTCTGACGGCAAGCTGGCGTATGTCTACTTTTCCGGCGCGGGACAGACGCTCTTCCCGTCGAAGCTGATCGTCGATGGCAAGCCCATCTCCAGCAAGTACGATGACGCATTTCCGTTTGAGGCCGCGTGGATGTCGCCGACGTCGTTGCTGTACACCACCAACGGCAAGCTGGTGAAGGCTGACCTCTCCGCCAAGACAGAGACGGAGATTCCGTTCACGGCCGATATTAAGTCCATCCGGCCCATCTTCAAGTCGAAGGACTATCGCTTTGATTCGAAGCTGCCTCGCCAGGCGCTCGGCCTTTACGGTCCGGCGCTCTCGCCGGATGGCAAACAGGTCGCGTTTGTCGCGCTGAATCAGCTCTATCTGCTGACGATCGGCAATCCTGTGCCGAAGGCGCTGACCAACGATAGCTTCTACAAGCAAGGACCGATGTGGTCAGCTGACGGAAAGTGGATCGCGTATGTCTCGGACAAAGATGGTGTCGAGAACGTCTACCTGCTCGATCCCAAGACCGGTGAAGAGAAGCATCCTTCGCCGTCGAAGACCACGGCGCAGATCTTTCCCGCTCTCTCTCCGGACTGCAAGTGGTTTACCTCGCAGGACCAGACCGGAGCCACGCATTTGACGGAGATTGCGACCGGCAAGGATTCGATTGTTGCTCCGGCGACCTTCTTCCCGGGCCGCGCCGGCTTCTCCGCCAATGGCAAGACGTTGGCCATTGCGACCATTCATCCCTATACCAAGCGTTTCCGCGAAGGCACCAGCGACATCCTGCTGGTCGATATCGCGACGAAGAAGCAGACCTGGCACAAGCCGGCTCCGTTTGAGTCGGTGACAACGCGTACGGAAGACGGCCCTGTCTACTCGCCCACCGGCAAGGAGATGGCCTTCGTGATGAGCGACGTGCTCTACAC
>NZ_JBFRCY010000952.1:0-1394 GCF_052113305.1 Terriglobus sp. YAF25 | reverse complement strand
GCTGGCGGTCTTCAGGTTGCTGTTGTTTGCGATGGCGAGTTCAATCGCCTGTTCGAGGGGTAACTCAGAGATATCCGAGTGTTGTTCTGCCGCTCGTTCCATCGACGCGGCAGATCGAGGTGCGAGATCCTGGCCCCGCGCTAGCAGTGTCAGCGTCGCTAGTGTGAGAGTGAAGCAAGCGGTTCGAGTGCGTCGTTGCATGAGACAATGCTGTCTCAATGCGAGCGGGGAAGGGAGTAATGGGCCGTAAGCCCGACRTAAGATTACGACCTTATTAYGGTTTTGCTAAACCTTTAAGTTTAGCTTTTTCAGCAGTTTGGCAAACCGGCGGTCGGCTCGGAGAGGATGGAAAAATGGCTCTACCGCGATGAGATTTGTAAAATTCGTCTTGTCTTCTACGGCTTCATCAAGCCGCAGAAAGGCGAGATCGAAGTCTTCCATCCCAATTGCGGCAAAACCTTCCGCCAAGGGAGTGACGTAAAGCTGTTTCGCGAGTTGACGTAGTCTTGCGATGCATTCCTCGGCCTGCGAAGGCCTGCCTTCTCTGGCGTGCGCCGCAGCAATCAGGCCAATTTCCAGTGGGGAGTTGGAAGGCGAGAGAGACTGGATGACTGCATCGTAATGTTGTTGTTGGAATTGCAAAAGCCCGCGGTAAAAGCGCGCTTCGGGATAGTCGCGATCCAACTCAAATGATCGTTGAAGATGTTCGGTCGCGGCCGAATAGTCTCCCTTGAGGTAATGCACATAGGCCATCCGGGCACAGTCACTGGCCGATAGCGGATCCAATTCCATTGCGCGGCGGAGTCCTGCTTCCGCAGCCGCAAAGTCTCCCTGGCACAGCAAAGCCATTGCACGAAACATGTGGGCGGGCGCATGGCCAGGTTGAAGCTCCAGGGCGCGATCGTATAAGTGGTTCGCTTCATCCCACTGATACTCGAACCAGCCGCGGAGCCCGCCAAGCACGGTACATGTCTCTCCAGACCGCGGATCGAGTGCATAGCCTCGCTCTGCATTAGCCTTTATTTCCGGATACGCCTGGCGTCCTGACACCGCGCCAAACTGCGCGAGCAGGCCGCTTGCTACAGCCATGCCACTGTATGCGGGAGCGTACTCCGGAAACGCCGTCGAGAGCGTCCGCAGTTGCTCCAGTGCTGACTGTAGTGCCTCAGGCGACTGTTGATGAATCAGAAAGCGGGCACGCAAGTACGCGGTATAAGCACTAAGATTCAGTTCGGGAGGCCGTTGAGCTACGTGCGCTTCAGGAATGCGAAGCCTAAGCAGATCTGCGATTGTTTGTGCAATCTCTTCCTGTATTGCAAATATGTCCTTGAGTTCGCGACGAAACGTTTCAGACCATAGGTGGTGTCCGGACTCCGCCTGGATCGCCTGAGCAG
>NZ_JBFRCY010000951.1:0-1402 GCF_052113305.1 Terriglobus sp. YAF25 | reverse complement strand
ATGCATGTGATGGAACAGAACGGCGTAGCGTTGGTGCATTGCGCAGACGGACGCTGGTATGTGATGCAGCGAGACGAGATAGAGAACGCAGGACGCGACACCTTGATCAAGGAACGAATGCATGGGGAGCGAACGCCCGTGCTCTATCCGGACTTGCCACTGGCAAAAGCCCTTCCGCATCTCGAACGATGGGATCTGCTCCCAGTAGTCAGTCGTGCGGGAGGAGCGCTGGAGGGTGTCGTTACTCTTCCAGGTCTGATGAAGCGCGATCACAATAGCCTTAGCGGGGACTGAGCAGCATTGAGCCAGCAATAGCGTTGCGACAGGCCATATGTTCATTTCGCCGCCCCAATCATGTTCGATCTAGCCAGGGGTTATAAACCGGTAAAAAGCAGGAGACAGTGGGCTCATCGGTGTTGTAAATTCGTGTTCGCACGTATGCAATTTGATCGAGACACGTCGGGTCGAGCCATGCAAACACACCCGCAGGAACACGACGACATCCAGGAGCCAGCCTCATGATCTTTCGCTTCTCTTTCCGGCCCTTCCGGCACGTGGCGTTAATAGCCACGGCTATCGCTGGAGTTACTGCAAATGTCAATGCACAATCTGCACTCAACCCGAAGCAGATGAAAGCTCTCGGTGAGGTTGATCCGCGCTTCGTCTCCTACAATGTCGAGGCCGTTGAGGTGACGGGAGGCCGCTTCTGGGCGCCCTTCAAATCTTTATCCAAGGATGCTGCACCGCTTGCGCCTGGAGAGTTTGGAGGAATCCGCGATACCAACGAGCCGCGTTTCAAGTATCGTCCGCCGATTGACCTGTCCAACGCGAAGCTTCGGAAACTGGCGGCCGCTCTTGGACCGGCGTACGTTCGCGTAAGCGGAAGCTGGCGGAATTCCACCTACTTCCAGGATGACGATCAGCCCGCGATGAAGACTCCGCCGGCCGGCTTTCAGGGTGTGATGACCCGCGCGCAGTGGAAGGGTGTGGTGGACTTCACCAAAGCCGTTGATGGCGAGATTGTGGCCTCGGTCGCGACCAGCCCTGGAACACGCAATGCCGAAGGCATATGGACCGCAGATCAGGCAAAACGCTGGTTCGATTACACGAGGTCCATAGGCGGCCGTATCGCGGTCACCGAATACATGAATGAGCCAACCCTATTGAGCATAGGAGGAGCCGCCGGTCATTACGGAGCGAAGGAGTATGCGAGGGACAGTAAGATCTTCGCCGAGTTCCTCAAGAAAGAGTCTCCCGGCACCATCTACATCGGTCCAAGCGGCGCTGCCGAAGGAGTACCCCAAACGCCAGATCTGCCGGGATTGAAGTTGACCCCAACTTCTGCCCTGATGACAGAGATCGGGCCGCTGTTCGACGGTTTTTCGTATCACGTCTACTACAC
>NZ_JBFRCY010000950.1:0-1734 GCF_052113305.1 Terriglobus sp. YAF25 | reverse complement strand
TTGTGGAAGCAGGTGCCGGTGAAGAGTGACCTCCACATCTTCACATGGGAGACGGACGGCGTCATGCCGGAGATCGCCGATGTGCAGAAGTGGTCCATCGGCCAGGGCCGCTTCATCACCGCCGAAGACGTGAACTCTCGCGCGCACGTGACCGTCATCGGCCCCGAGGCAAAAGATAAGCTTTTTGGCGGAGTCGATGCTCTGGGCCAGACCATCCGCGTGAACGGCATCCCATTTCAGATCGTGGGTATTCTGAAGCCGAAGATGCAGGAGGGCGACGACAACGTCAACCGCATCATCAATATTCCGTACTCGACGATGTCCGATATCGGTGAGCGTGCAGCAGCGGACGAAAGAGATCGGAGTGGAGAAAGCCCTTGGCGCGCGACGTAAAGACATCCTCTTCCAGTTCCTGTCGGAAGCGATGGTCATTACCGGTATCGGAGGCGCGGGCGGCATGCTGCTGGCCTGGCTGGTAAGCGTCTTCGCCGGACGCATCACCTTCTACAGTGCGATTGCCAAGGGCGGGGAAGCGGCGGACATCCGGCTGATCCTCTCACCTACTATCGTGATTGTCTCGACCACGATCCTCATCGTGGTGGGCCTGGTCAGCGGAATGGTGCCGGCGTTGAAGGCCTCGCGGCTGAATCCGATCGATGCTCTGCGGTATGAGTAGGCGTTGAGAGACGATACGTACTCGGGTACCGCCTACCATCTCATCACGACTGAACCCTGCTCTTGTTACTAGTGCGCACGAAAGTAGGGCACACGGTTGGCTCAAGCGTTCATCGCGGCATCGAGGAATCGCTTTGCATGTGTCGAGCTCGCATCAGTACCTATTCCACAATGTGGTCGATGATCTCAAATCTGATTGTGCAAGAGCAGAACTCACATTCAACCGTGTTGATTCCAGTAATAGGGTTGAGCACGGGAAAGGTCCGTAGACAACCGGTGCAGGTCACGGCGACGATGCCGTTATCCCTTTTTACCCAGACCGCCGCTTTGTCTGGCTTGCCAATGCGCGGGCGCGCCGGGAGCTCTTGAAGCAGTTCCACTATCTTTTGGAACAGACCTTCCGCCTTGTACTGCCCCTTTGCAAAAAAGGCGTCGGCGAGGACGCTCTCTGGGACTGTAGTACCAGAAAACTCTCCCGAAATGACGATTACAGGAATTATAGGAAAACGGCGTCGCACGACGGATAGGAATTCAAACCCGTTCATGTGCGGCATACTCAGATCGGAAATGATGATGTCTGGCAATGCCCGCTTTAGTGCAAGCAAGCCTTCGAAACCGTCTCCGGCGGTCAGCACTTCATAAGCTTGCGATTCCAGCAGCAATTTGCCTAGCTCACGCAGCCGGGCATCATCTTCCAGGATCAAGATACGGTATGGAAATGAGTTTTCGGGCAAAAGCTCTCCATTCTCTAGCAGGATGCCAGTGGGCTCGTCAGATCCATCCAATAATGATAGACGCGGTTGTCAATAGGCGCGGACGCCCCGCGCCATATTTAGCCAGTTCCTGGAACTGGACATCTAGGGTACACCTTATGGGAGGGCTGCCTTGCAGGAACGCAGATGCGGAACACAGTACCGGTTCTTTGCCCCGCACCGGAACGAGTGCGCGCACGCGAATGGCACCGCCGTACTTGTGGGACGAGGCACTGGCGCACCCAGAGCCTCACACCAGTTCCTTGTCGCTTGGTCGAAAAGAATAGCTGGAAGATCGGGATCCATC
>NZ_JBFRCY010000949.1:0-1409 GCF_052113305.1 Terriglobus sp. YAF25 | reverse complement strand
ATCCTGAAAGACCGCACGCACTTCTATCTGGCCTTTGAGCGCACGCAGACCTCTGAGGTCTACACCGTCGCTGCTAGCCCGACCTACTACAGCGCCAACAACGGAGCGTTCACAAAGCCCAGTCACGACCAGATGTTCACAGCGCGCGTCGATCATAAGCTGACGGAGAAGCAGGCTCTGTTCGCCCGTTACGCGCAGGAGTGGAACTTGCTTAGCTACCAGGGTTGCGGCGGCGCCACCGTCCGTAACTGTTACAACGGCGAGATTCCACGCCAGTCGCTCGTCGTCGGCCATACCTACACGCTCTCGCCGCGGCTGTTGAACGATCTTCGTTTCCAGTACGCATACGCCTCCTACCAGCTCGGCCCGCCGAATGCCCCTATCCCAACCAATCCTGGTAGCTACTCGCAGCAGGTGCTCAACAGCCTGCAGACGGCGTACACCTTCCCCGGCTTCAGCTATGGTTTCGGCTATGCCGACACCGGTGTGGAGCGCCGCTTCCAGCTTCTCGACAGCGTCTCTTATGTTCTTGGCAAGCACACCTTCAAGGCGGGCTTCGACGTCAGCTACATTCCGTTCACCGACGGTGCGGCCAGCAACTACAACGGCACCTGGACCTTCGGTACGGACCAGGTCTTCGATCCGAATAACGCATCCACCATCGCTGCGCTGAAGAATCCTACTTCGTACACGCAGACGATTCCGTTCATCTCGACGAAGATTCCCACCACGCCGCTCGGTCTCTACGGCGAAGACGAGTGGAAGGTTTCGCGCAAAATCACTGTCAATCTCGGCCTTCGCTGGGAACGCCAGTTCGGATCGTTCAATGAGCGGCTGAACTATACGACCGCTCAGTCTCAGATTCCATTCATCAATAACAACAAGGCTCGCGGCGACAGCAACAACTTCGCTCCGCGTATCGGCCTGGTGTGGGATATTACCGGCAAGTCGCGCGATGTGATCCGCGCTGGCTACGGCATCTACTACAACAACATTCAGACGCTGCAGAACTTCTCTGAAGCCCGCAACCTGGCAAGCTGCAGCATCTCCATCGTCAACCCTTCGTATCCGAATCCGTTCGGTGCGGGTAAGACGGCGGCGGACTACTGCTCGACGAACAAGCCGACCGTGACCTTCATGGCGCCGAACTTCCAGAACCCTTACGCGCAGCAGTATTCGGCAGGTTACTCGCGGCAGATCTCCAACAATCTCTCGGTCAACCTCGATGGCCTGTACAGCTACAGCCTGCACGACTACCGCACTATCGACCTGAACTTTCCCACCAGCGGCACCACCCGCCCGACGACGGGATGGAACATCATCAACATGCGTGCGCCGATCGCTGCCTCGAAGTACAAGGCGCTCTTTGTCCGCGTCGACAAGCGGCTGTCGCGTCGTCACATGTACAC
>NZ_JBFRCY010000948.1:0-1409 GCF_052113305.1 Terriglobus sp. YAF25 | reverse complement strand
TGATGCATGGTCTAAGAACGTTTATGTCTCTTCCTTCGTCTCTTTCCACAATAGATTTCGCACCTTGTTGGCCATGGCATTCCGCGACCAGGAATTGATATCTTTTTTACCGCCGAAGAAATCGTTTTCTCGCCGGAGCCACACATGAAACGTCTCGCCCTCGCCCTTCTCGTTGTTGCCGCCATTTCCGCGCACGCGCAGCCTCCGGCCCCAGCCACACCCACAACGCTCAAGGACGCTTACTCGCCCTACCTCCGCGTCGGCGCAGCGCTGAACAACGCTCAGTTTGAAGAGCGCGACCTCCTCACCAAGGACATCATCGCCGCGAACTTCAACACCATCAGCCCGGAGAATGTCCTCAAGTGGGAGGTCGTTCAGCCCGGCGTCGACAAGTACAACTTCGACCCCGCCGATAAATACGTCGCCTTCGGCGAGAAGCACCACATGTTCATCGTCGGCCACTGCCTCGTCTGGCATAGCCAGACGCCCAGGTGGGTCTTTGAAGACGCCGATGGCAAGCCCCTCACCCGCGACGCTCTTCTCGCCCGCATGCGCGACCACATCCACACCATCGTCGGCCGCTATAAAGGCCGCATTCAGGGATGGGATGTCGTCAACGAAGCCATCGCCGACGACGGCTCCATGCGCCAGTCCAACTGGTACAAGATCATCGGCGACGACTTCATCGCCAAGGCCTTTGAGTACGCCCACGAAGCCGACCCCGCCGCCGAGCTCTACTACAACGACTACTCGCTCGAAAACGAAGCCAAGCGCAAAGGCGCTCTCGCCCTCGTCAAAAAGCTGAAGGCAGCCGGCATTCCCATCAACGGAGTCGGCCTGCAGGGCCACATGAAGATCGACCGCCCCACCCCCGCCGTCGAAGCGCAAACCATCGAAGACTTCGCCGCCCTCGGCGTCCGCGTTAACATCTCCGAGCTCGACATCGACGTCCTCCCACGCACCAGCGTCCTCGACTCCGCCGACGTCTCCGCTACCGCCAAAGGCGACTCCAACTCCAACCCCTACAAAGACGGCTTGCCGGAAGAGATGCAGCAGCGCCTCGCCCAGCGCTACGCCGAGTTCTTCCAGGTCTTCCTCGAACACTCTAACCAGATGGGCCGCATCACCCTCTGGGGCGTCGACGACGGCCACACCTGGCTCAACAATTTCCCCACGCGCGGCCGCACCAACCACCCGCTCCTCTGGGACCGCCAGGGCAAACCCAAGCCCGCCTTCTTCGCCGTCCTCAAGACGGCCATCGACTGGAAGGCCGCCCACCGCGGCCCGGCGACCTCAACCACGCCTCGCCCCACCGGCATCGAGCTCGTCAAGACACTCACCAAGCCCAAAGGCTTCCGCGCTCCCATGGAGAAGGACTTCGGTGGCTACCTCCTCGTCTACTTCAAGGA
>NZ_JBFRCY010000947.1:0-2181 GCF_052113305.1 Terriglobus sp. YAF25 | reverse complement strand
ACCATGCACCGTCAATCGGGCATGATAGTGATAGTCCATCCGTTCCTCCGGAAACTTCTATTTGCTCGTCACAAACAGAATCTCCAGATACAAACGGATGGACAACAACCTCTTGAAACATCACAGGTGCCCCATCCATCGCAACGCGATGGGTGGGAGATTCGAGCAAAGCTCGAACCAAGTGGGCACAATCGCACTCTGGAAACATGATCGCGCATAGCGCGATATCCCACCCATCGCGTTGGGATGGATGGGGCACCCAATGCATGGGCGGTCGACTTAGGCGACGGGCTCTGAGGCAGCCACCCCACGATTCCCCAGCGCGGCCGCGCCGTTCAGCATGCGGCGCCATGGCCAGTCCTTGTCGGCAAAGAAGATACGCCCGGTGCGGGACTTCTCCGGCCGGTAGTACCAGCGTTTTAAGAGGGCGAGATGGTCGCCCAGCAGTGCCATGTCGGTGGGTGTTTTAGCGCGCTCCTGAAGGCGCTGCAGCAGATCGCGCAGACGGTCTTCCGGTCCGGCGGCTTCGGACTCACCTTCCAGGGCAACGGGTTGCAGCATTAACGGCTGGGCAAAGAGGGAGCTTCCCGTCTCTTCCTGGGCGCGGGCGGCGCGGATGTCGCGCGTGGTGAAGATCTCGGGACCGGCGAGGCAGCCGCTGTGAACCAGAAAGACAGCGACCTCGCCTTCTCCGCAGGGCTGCAGCAGTACTGCGTGCAACCGGGGTAGCGCGGTGACCAGTTCGGGAGCGAGATCGGAGGCGGACTTCACCTTTTGCCAGCGGGTGTGAAGCTCGGCGGCGCGCTCGAACTCCATCGCGGCCGAGGCGTCGTCACGCTCCTGGGCAACGGCGGCCAGGAGGGACCGGCCACCGGTCTCCAGAAAGGCGCGGACGCGGGCGGACTCGTCGGAGTACTGCTCCGGTGTGCAGCGCTCCTGGCAGGGGGCGAGGCACTTCTTCATCTCGCCGTAGACGCAGCCTGGGTGCTCCGGATAGGGTTCAAGCTCTTCCCAGCAGCGGCGCAGCTTGAAGAGATCGAGCATGGCGTCGGTGTAACGCTCGGCTGCGGCGCGTGAGGGGAAGGGGCCATAGGTCTCGTTCAGGGCCTTTTTCGCAAGCCGGTTGGTGACATAGACCCGGGGAAAGGCGTTTTCGGCGGCGAAGCGGACGGTATAGGGAACGAAGAGCTTGAGGCGTTTGCGGGCCTCCGGGAGGGAGAAAAAGGCGGCGGTGGCCTGGTAGAGGCAGAGCAGGCTCTCAAAGTCGCTGCCGGCGGTGGTCCACTCGACGCATCGGCTCCGCGCAGGGCCAGGACGCCGGCTGATTCCGGCAACTGGCGCAGGGTCTCCTGAGCCGTCTCGGCCGAGAAGGTCACGCGGTGCCTTAGGTGGAACGCGTCCGGCATAAGCGCGATTGTACGGCGCGGAGATATCGGTCGGAGGGAGCACGGCGGGGAGGATTTAATCCGTCGTCGCTCGCTAAAGGACGGATCGAGCTTCGCTCGATATACCCACATCTGCTTCGCAGATATGGGGCACCCTTCGTTACCCGGGATAGTGGATGCCACCTGGATAATGGATCCACGTCGGCGTAATGCCCATCTTCTCTGGGACATCCAACGTCTTGTGCCCCAAAAGTAGTGCAATGACGCGGGTTTTCGAGACGTTTGCGCTTCCGCGAATGTTGACACCCCGGAAATTTTCCACCATACTCGTAAAAGTGCCCGGACCATAGGTCCGTGGCACATGTACCACGGCCGAACGACCGACCCCATCCAGCAGTTGTCGTACCAGCAATTTCAGGGGCGGTTCCGCGAGAAACAAGGTCGCGGCGGGTGAACCTAAGCCAGACGAGCAAAAAATCCTCTGGCTTCTAGCGGGCAGAAGCAACAGATCAGCCCGGTTCACCCAAGGGTTCGTGCGGTGGGAGACTCAAGAAGGATTACAGTCGATGGCTAAGAAGCTTTCCAAGAATGTCGCGAAGGCGCGCGCGGCCGTAGAGCCCCGCCCTTACAATCTCGCAGACGCCGTTTCCCTATTGCAGAAGGTCAAGTTTGCCAAGTTCGACGAGACCGTCGATCTGACCATGCGTCTGGGCGTTGATACCCGCCACGCTGACCAGATGGTCCGCAGCACCGTGGTTCTGCCGCATGGTCTGGGTAAGACTGGTCTGGGTAAGAC
>NZ_JBFRCY010000946.1:0-1413 GCF_052113305.1 Terriglobus sp. YAF25 | reverse complement strand
CTATGGAACCACCCGCATGACAGAAAAGGCCGGTATCGAGGTATACATGCCGGATTTGAAAAACCTGCCGCCGGAAAAGAGCTCCGCCAAGGGCGTCACCGTGGAATGGCTCAGGAACCGCACTACGTCCCCGCCACTTGATGTAGCGGAGAAGGTTGCTACGACGAAAAATCCTTAGAGCATTTTCCCTGTAGGTGCAATGTAGGGTCTCGACATCTATGGGCGTTTTCCGCAATGAAAACGCGCTGCACATCCTTTTCGGGCTACCCAGCAACAGGGAAAATGCTTTAAAACAGCAAAAGCCCCGCAGAGCGGGGCTTTTGCTCGACTACGAACCTGGTTAGGCCGAGACAGTCTCAATCGAGACGAAGCGTCCCATGCGGCCACGGTCGGTGAACTTCACGCGGCCGTCGATCTTGGCAAACAACGTGTCATCGCTGCCGCGGCCGACGTTCAGACCGGCCTTCAGCGGTGTACCGCGCTGACGCACGATGATGCTGCCGCCCGTCACAACCTGACCGGCAAACGCCTTGACGCCAAGCCGCTGTGCGTTTGAATCGCGTCCGTTAGAAGAACTACCGCCACCTTTTTTATGTGCCATCGCCTTGAACCTCGTTCATGGGCCGGGCATTCCCGGCCGAAATCAAATCTTAAGCCTTGAAGCTCTTACCGTTCACCTGGATCTCGTTGATCTTGACCTCAACGAAGCTCTGGCGGTGACCCTGCAGCTTCTTGTACTGCTTCTTGCGCTTGTAGTGGAAGACCAGAATCTTGTCGCCACGGCCTTCGCTGACAACCTCGGCCAGTACCTTGGCGCCGTCCAGCTTCTCGAACTTACCCTCTTCAGGGCTCACGGCCAGAACGTCGGAAAACTCAACTGCGCCGTCAACGGCCAGCTTCTCGATCTTTACGGTCTCGCCGGGAGCAACGCGGTACTGCTTACCGCCGGTGCGAATCACTGCGTACATGGTCATACCCTCCACAGACAGTCGCACCCTCTGGCACGCTGCCCGGAAATCTCATTGGTATTGCAAGGGGCGAAACAGGCCTGCTTCCAAGCCGCCTTCTATCCTTCACCAAGTCCATTCTTCAGGACTCCAGCCCCAGGACAAACGGCCGCATCGCCAAACTTAGAAAGTTTACCCCACTTTGGGGCCCGGTGCAAATGGAGATCAGGCCTCAAATCAGGTTGCACCATGCATTGTGCAACCTCTCGGCCCCTTCAAGCCCCGGAACAATCCTGAGCTTCTCTTCCCGCAGTCGAACAAAAGCAACTCTCTGCGGGATGACGAATAAAAGCGTTCGCGCGTAGCGCGAATACCCACGCCCCAAAATCGGGACACCACCCCAACGAAACAAGTTCGTTGGGGACCCCGGGACATGGGGCATCCACGGCATCGGCTCCTCTTATGG
>NZ_JBFRCY010000945.1:0-1422 GCF_052113305.1 Terriglobus sp. YAF25 | reverse complement strand
CGTGTATGCGGGCACCGGCGAGCGCAATTCGTATGCAGGCGACAACAGTCTCTATCCTGACGGCTACACCTTCCGCGTCGGCGTTACGACCGTCGTGGATGCGGGTGGATCTGGCTGGCGGAACTTTGAAGACTTCAAGGATCGCGTGATTGATCGTTCCCACACCCGCATCCTTGCCATGCTGAATATCGTCGGCAGCGGTATGCGCGGCGCCAAGTACGAGCAGAACCTCGACGATATGGATGGCGAGGCCACCGGAAAGATGGCTCAGAAGTACCCGGGCTTGGTCGTCGGAATTAAGAGCGCGCACTTTGAAGGCCCCGAATGGAAGCCGTATGAGCAGGCGGTGATTGCCGGCAATATCGCAAAAATTCCCGTGATGATCGACTACGGCGCCAACCGCAAGGAGCGGCCGTTGTACGATCTGCTTTCGAAGGTGCTGCGTCCGGGCGACATCTATACCCACATGTATTCGGGTTTGCGCGGTGAGCAGGAT
This sequence comes from Terriglobus sp. YAF25, assembly GCF_052113305.1. Lineage (NCBI taxonomy): Bacteria > Pseudomonadati > Acidobacteriota > Terriglobia > Terriglobales > Acidobacteriaceae > Terriglobus > Terriglobus sp. YAF25. The sequence goes on along the minus strand of NZ_JBFRCY010000945.1, from coordinate 926 downwards.
GCTACCACCGGCAAGACGAGCGAAGCCCTCAAGATCGGCCGCAAGCGTGGCATCTACTTCGACGTGGGTCACGGCGGCGGAAGCTTCAACTGGACGGTTGCGGTGCCGTTGGTGAAGGAAGGGTTCATTCCGGACTCCATCTCGACGGACATTCACATCACCAGCATGAACGCCGGCATGAAAGACCAGTTGAATGTTGCCAGCAAGATGATGACGCTGGGCCTCTCGTTGCAGGAGGTCGTCAAGGAGATGACCTCGAATCCTGCCAAGGAGATTCAGCACCCTGAGCTTGGCAATCTCACAGAAGGCTCGCCCGCCGATATCACGGTCCTGCGTTTGGAGACTGGGAAGTTCGGCTTTGTCGATATGAACAACACGGTCTATCCGGGCACGAAAAAACTTGCCTGCGAACTGACCGTTCGTGACGGCAAGGTTGTGTATGACCTGAACGGCATCTCGGCCGATCCATGGAATGGAAAAGTTGTCACTCCGGCGCAGGCGAAGCGCTTTACCACGATGCATGTTCGCCCGGAGAAGCCTTCCGTAGCCCACTGAGTATTTATGGGCAGTAGGTCAAACGTCCTAGCTATAGCCCTGTCATCAGGCTGATGACAGGGCTATAGCAAAAGGCACATTGTTGTTATCACAAATCTTTAAAAAGTAAGTAAAACCTGTCGGCAAGAGACGGGAACAAGCGAAGGGCCGATTTTTCGGGATTTGGTTTTTTGGATATGAAATTTAGCTTTCAGGAGGCACTGCGTGAGGAAGTCACTGTTGTTGCTTGTTGTTTTGCTGTTCGTGGGAAGTTTTGCGTCTGCACAGGTATCTAACAATACTCAACTTGTTGGTACCATCACGGACCCGAGCGGCGGAGTTGTTTCCGGCGCGAAGATCACTGCAACCAATACCGGCACCCAGGTCCAGTA
>NZ_JBFRCY010000944.1:0-1422 GCF_052113305.1 Terriglobus sp. YAF25 | reverse complement strand
ACGTTAGACTGATGGCTCTGATACCTTGGGAGCGCAATTCTTAGGGAGGTATTCGTGTATCGAGTTTTGACGGCAATCCTTCTTTCAGCGGCGACGGCTTTTGCCAACGATCTTCCAAACAAGAAGTATCTGGATCTCACTCATATCAAAATCATGGTTTCTGCGGCGGAGGCAAAGGCGAAGGAGCTCAATGTTTCCGTAACCATCTGCATCGTGGATGAGAGTGGCAATCTGCTTTTTCTGGAGAAGGGCGAAACCGCCTCACTGAACACCATTCAATTCGCCCAAAAAAAGGCACGCCATGCGGCCTTCTACGGCAGGCCGTCCAAAGACGGAGCTGACACAATTAAAAAGGGCAATACGGAAGCGATGGCATTCCCTGAATTCTTCCCCAACCAGGGAGGACTTCCGATTAAAATCGATGGGAAGATCCTGGGTGGGATCTCCGCCAGCGGCTCCAAATCGGAGATCGACGAAGCCATTGCGCAGTCTGGCCTTGACGCGCTTCTTAAGCAATGACGGTTGCCGGGGTTGATTCGTCGGCTGATCGAGGCGCTCACGAATTCGCGCTGGAGAGGACAGGATGCGGAAAGGGTTCACTAGAAGACCGCCAGCAGAGGCGCCCGCGGCGCACGGCACAAACTACATTACTCCCAGTGGGCTCGAGCGCCTTAAACATGAGCGCAGTTTTTTACTCAACAAGGAGCGCCCTGCCGTAGTGCAGGTGGTGGCGTGGGCTGCCGGCAATGGCGATCGCAGTGAGAATGCCGACTATCAGTACGGAAAGCGGCGACTGCGACAGATCGATGGGCGGATTCGCTTTCTTACGAAACGAATCGAGGCCGCGGAGGTGGTAGATCCCGAAGCTCCGAGAACGGGCCTGCGGATGACTAACGCATTCTTTGGCGCGACCGTTCACTATGTCAATGCTGCAGGAGAAGAGCGAGTGGTGAGCATCGTCGGTACCGACGAAGTCGATCTCGAACGCAACCATATCAGCTGGGTCTCGCCTCTGGGGCGCGCATTAATGAAAACTGCGGCGGGTGATGAAATTGTTCTCCATGCGCCGCGTGGCCCGGAACAGCTGACAGTGTTGGAAGTGCGGTATGAACGCATCTCGGTAGAACCGTTCCGCGAGCCACTTGGGTCCGAAGTCTCTACAAATGACTCGATCGCTGACACTCAATCGGCGGAAACACGGGAGTACGACCCGATGGTAGAGGAGCAAAGTGCGTCCTGATAAATGCGCTTCTCGGAAGTGATGAGCTTCGCTCCCGCACTGCGAGACTAGGGCGTATCGACAAATTCGAGATCGCCCGTCCAGTGGGTGCGAATGTCTTGCTTAAGGGCACGGCTTTAGCCGTGCCGTACGGAGTCTGAAATGAGGATGCGGCTTTAGCCGCTGAGGTACCGATGCTATGC
>NZ_JBFRCY010000943.1:0-1426 GCF_052113305.1 Terriglobus sp. YAF25 | reverse complement strand
GGCTGGTATAGAACGCGCCTTCAGCGCTTATCTTGCCTGGGTGCCCCACCCTCGCAACGCTAGGGTGGGCAAGGAGATACCCGAAACTCACGCTCGAGTTACCTGGTGCTCTGTTGAGCGTGGGAATTCTCTGGTAGCTACGAGCGCTTTGTTTTGCGGGTGCGTTTGTGGTGGGCGTGCGCAGTGTAGGTCCACTGGCGCGTGGGGCCCACGTCGACGTGCACGAACTGGGAGCGGGGGTAGTAGCCAACGCCACCGGCTTCGAGCGACAGCGCTGCATCACGGAGCTGCTTTGCGGAGACACCGGAGACGCGAAGGTCGATCGCCTTAGCTTCGATGTGCTGCGAGTGCTCGGCGGCGTTGGTGGTGCCGCTGGCGCGCAGTGCGTCGTTGGTCTCTTTCGAGCGGTAGCCGGAGAGGATGTCGATGACGCCATCGGGCTTGTTCAGCTTGGCCAGCATGGTGTGCAGCACGTCGAAGGTGCGCGGATCGATGGGCGTGACCTGCTGATTGTGGCTGTCGCACAGGAAGTGGTTCAGCTGGTCGAGCGCCTCGGGAATGTAGGTGTCGCCGATGCGATAGACCACGTTGATCATCTCGCCGGTATAGGGATGGGCGAGCTTCAACTCATACTTCTGGCCGTCAGTGGGAACATTGTCTTCTTCGTCCGGAAGAAGGCCGACTCCCGGCAGGGCCACATTGGCAAAGGCGTGGGCCAGGGCATGAAGGCGCGGATGCCGGTGGGATGACGACGCCTTGCCTGCGTTTGCAAATGGAGTCGAGATGCCCAGAAGGGTGATGGCGGCGAGGGCTGTCAGTTTGCGAGCCGAGACGAGGAACTGAAGAGGCGCAGGCATGTACAGGGGCAAATTAACTGATCTCCAACTGTAGGTTGCGCGGTACTGAGTCGGAAGCCAGGGACTCAGAGACCCAAATGCGGCTTGCCAATCGTCATTCGCTGTCGTCAATTGTAATTGCCAGGAGGGGTGTGTCCAGAGGGGAAGCGGGGGAAAAGTTCGGAGTGTGGAAAAAGGGTTCCGAATGAGGGGCTCTTTCGCCCAACGAAACAAGTTCGTTGGGGACCCAGTACGCTTCGAAATGACAAACAAAAAGCGGTTCGAGCTTCGCTCGAATGCCCACATAAGCTTCGCGTATGTGGGGCACCCGGTGCATGGGTAATTTCAGATTGTGCGCTAGTACTGGATGATGTGTGGGGTTGGGTAGGTCAAGGTGCCGTCGCTGCGTTGGACCCAGAGGAAGAGGCGCTTCTTGCCGTTGATGGTCGAGCCGACGATGGTGCCCGATCCCCAGAAGCCTTCTCCATCGGTGCGCGAGATGTCGACGTGATGGCTATGGATTTCGCCCACGGGTGAGAACTGCGTCCAGTCTTCGGTGAACCGCTTCACGGGATAGCCGGTGTACTTGC
>NZ_JBFRCY010000942.1:0-1427 GCF_052113305.1 Terriglobus sp. YAF25 | reverse complement strand
TTCGCACTACATGCGAACAAGCGTCGCCTGTATCGTCCCATGGGGTTCGTCCGTCGGGACGAAGATCTCGTTATTGTTCTTCACGCCGAAGCGGTCGAGGTCAACGAGCAGAGCGTGCTTGTTGGGCATGGTCAGCGTAATCTCACTGATCTCCGGAACCGCTTCCAGCACCGCCTCTCCCATCGCGTACAGGGTTTGCTGTACCGACTTCGATTCGTGGGCGGCGAAGGTGTGCAGCATGGTCTCGCGGGCACGTTCGCGTAGCTGGTTGTAGTGCAGTGGAGTGGCGTGGATGTACTTCCAGGTCGCCGTGCAGGCCGTGGCGAAGATGCGGTCACTGGTCGGCTTCAGCGTGGTGAGCTCATCGACGATGTAATCTTCAAAGCCGGAGTTTGCTGTCTTCATGATGACCAGGTTGCTGAGGCCGGAGGTGACATGGAATCCGCCGGGYTGATGGCGGACGACGTGTGTAGTCTGTTGTTCGTCGCTGCCGCGGATGAAGGCTGTAGGATGCAGGCTGCCATCAACCTTCATGTGCTTCCACAGCGCCGAGTGGACGGTGACTTCAGCGGCAAGAACCTGCGGATTGCGAGAGAGCAGGAAGTCGATCAGCTCCTCGGCGAAGTGTTCCATGGAGGTGGCGTTGGACCGATGTGCCACGTAGTACACGGTGTTCTTCATCGTGTCCGTCGGCAGAATCTTCGAGTTATCGCCTTCAACGTGCGCGCTGACGAAGTCGCCCTGCAGCAGTACCTCTACCGTCCACTCGTCAACGTGGTGATGCTCTTCATGCCGGGTAACCTTCAGAAGGCGGACGCGGGATTTGCCGTAACGGTTTTGAGCGAGCTTAACCATAGGCCTATAAGGTACAGCCTCCCTATCGACTGCGATAGAGCGTTTTCCAGGTGGTCAATCACACTCCGGTCAGCTTTTTGTTTGTCATTTCGTAGCGATCGTGGGAGCGGAGAAATCCGCTTCTCTACCATCATCGCTACGTCCCGCGATAGGTGGTGAAGCCGTTCGCGGCCAGCAGCAGAGGGATGTGATAGTGCTGCTCGCCGGGACGAACTTCAAAGGTGATCTCGATCACCGGATAAAGGGTCTGCTGTCCGCGTGCTGCGAAGTACTCTCCCGTGGCAAAGGTGACGCGGTAGAGACCTGCAGTAAGCTGCGTCTCGGGCGGAAGCAGGGTGCGGACACGGCCATCGTTGTCTGTACATGCATCGGAGACGGCTTTCCATGTGTTGCCGTCAAAACGAAGCAGGCTGACAGCAACATGGATGGCCGGGTGGCCTGCCGAAGTATCGAGGATATGAGTAGAGATAGACATGGTGTTTGCGCTCCTCAATTGCCTGCAAGCCATTTGCGCAGGCGAAGCTGGGTAATCAGGCGCTGCTGCTCGTCGGCCTCGGCGAACTCGGTCTCAT
>NZ_JBFRCY010000941.1:0-2138 GCF_052113305.1 Terriglobus sp. YAF25 | reverse complement strand
GGTGTATCCGGTGTCGTCTGGCTGCTTTTTCTTGCCCGGCAGAATTTTAATTGCGTGCGCGGGTGCCGCCAGCACCACGATCGAGGCGAGGGCGAGACCTGCCATGCAAGCTTTACGAAAAATCATATCTTCCTGACTCCTAGGCGGGGGAAAAGCCGCTTTCTTTCAATAATGACTTCAACTACAACCATTCAAAAATGAACACCAAGAAACTGAAAGCCCTACAACATCTGAAAGCCTACGTTCACAACGCCTGACCAGTCCACTGGCTGGCCGTTCTGCATTGCCGGCGAGAACTTCATCGTCTGAACGACACGGACCGCCGCCTCATCCAGACCATGTCCCAAACCACTGCTGACTCCCAGCACCTGCACTGCTCCGGAGGCAGTCACACGGACCTTTACGTAGACGGTTCCTTCCAAATGCAGCTTACGCGCCTCGTCGGTATACTCCGGCTTCGGCTTGTACAGCACCTTCGGCGGAGTCGCACCGGATACAGCAGTTGGCGCTACCGGCTTGGGCATCGGCGGCGGCGCCGCCTGCCCCAGATTTACAGGTCCGGCAACCCGTCCGGTGGAATTCAACGGACCAGTTCCACCGGCAACACCCAGCTTTACACCCTGCACCGGCTGCGCCGCATTGTCCCGGCCGCCAAGCGTTCCGTTCGGAGACCCCGAACCAAGATTCACCTTGGTCGACGGCGGTCCCATAAGCTGGAGGCGGCTGAACCAGCTTGGGAGGCGCCGGCTGAAGCACGACAGGCTTCGGCGTCTCCATCTTGACCTGAGGCGGCTTTGGTATGTCGGGCAGCTTGGTCTCAGGAATCTTGATCTTTGGCGGCGTAGGAGGAATGACCGGTGGCTTAGGAAGGGGTTTGGGCCTTGGGAGCTCCGGCTTCGGCTCGGGTTTGGGTGGCGGCGTCGAAGGAGCCGTCAGCATGGTGACCTTATGAGCCTCTGAGACCTTCTTTGCGGCCGCAGTGAGAATGAGGGCAACCACCAACAAGGTCACGTTAATGACGAGTGCAGAAAACAGAGAGCCCCGGCCCTGCTTCCCGGTATGCATGACTCCGAAGTGCGAAAAGGCAATGTCGTTCTGTTGCGCGGTCATTACGCGCTGGCCGGTGTATCCGGTTTGTGTCTGTCTCGCCATCGTTATTCCATCCTCAAAAATGCGCTTTCCTCGTCCTCACACTGACGCATTCTTGCGGCAACGGTCGCAGGAGCAGGAACCGATTTACCAAGGGCAGGCTCAAAGCAAGAATGTAGCAGCAAAGGCTCTAACATACAGATCGGCTCGGCCGTGCTACAGCGAAGGTACAACTCGGGGAATATCGCCTCGAGCCGGGGGGTATACCCCTATCTTCCTGAATCGCATCGGCGAAAGCAATGAAAAAAGTCATGAATCAGTCGACCGCGGGATCGAACCTCCAACCCATTAAATTTGCTCCGCAAGGGCGTTTCCACCACCAGGTCTGTCCTAATTCTGAGTGGGAGTCGCTGATACATTGGTTGCAGGTAGAGGGAAATTGGTTTCGATGAATTTTTTGGTGACCGGCGGAGCCGGGTATATCGGTGGGACTGTCTCCCGTATCTTGTTGCAACAGGGAGCAAAAGTCACCATTTATGACAATCTCTGTCACGCAAAAGCAAGTGCTCTTCCCGCACAAGCCGCCTTTATTCAGGGGGATCTGCTTGATCGCCAGCTGATCGAGAAGACGCTCCAGGAAGGCAAGTTCGATGCCGTTCTTCACTTCGCCGCCCTTATCGAAGCCGGCGAGAGCATGAAGAAGCCGGAACTATATTTCCGTAACAATACCGGCGGCACCCTCAGCCTGCTGGAGGCAATGTTAGCCACCGGACACAACAAACTCGTCTTCAGCTCCACCGCCGCCTGCTATGGAGAGCCGGAGTCGACGCCGATCTTTGAGACGGCCAAACTGCAACCGACCAATGCCTATGGCGAGTCGAAGCTGCTCTCAGAGACCATGATGCGCTGGATGAGTGAGATTCATGGTCTGCGCTATGCCGCGTTGCGCTACTTCAACGTCGCAGGGGCGATCGAGGGATATGGCGAAGCCCACGAGCCAGAGTCGCACCTGATTCCATTGATTCTGGACGTTGCCCTCGGCCGTCGCC
>NZ_JBFRCY010000940.1:0-1439 GCF_052113305.1 Terriglobus sp. YAF25 | reverse complement strand
GTATCGTGATGTATCTGGCCCCGGTGGCCGTGGGCGCCGCGATGGCCTACACGGTCGGACATATGGGAGCCAGTGTCCTTCTGCCGCTGGGCAAGCTGCTGCTTACGCTGTACATCTCGCTGGTCGCGTTTATTCTGCTGATCCTGCTGCCGATTGCCTTGTGGGCAAAGATTCCGTTGCGCCGGTTTGTGGAGTTTGTTGCAGAACCTGCGACCATCGCCTTTGCGACCGCAACCTCGGAGGCAGCCTTGCCGACGGCCATGGAAAACATGGAGCAGTTCGGTATCCCTCGCCGTGTGGTTGCCTTTGTGATTCCARCAGGATACAGCTTCAACCTTGACGGTTCTGCTCTCTACCTGGCGATGGCTTCGCTGTTTGTGGCGCAGTCGGCGAATATCCACATGGGCTGGGGCGAACAGGCGATGATGCTGGCGATGCTGGTTCTCACCAGCAAAGGCATAGCCGGTGTGCCGCGTGCCGTTCTGGTGGTGCTGATGGCAACTGCCACCACGTTCAATCTGCCTCTGGAACCCATGCTGGTGCTGCTTGGGGTAGATGCGGTGATGGATATGGGGCGCACTTCCCTGAATGTTATAGGGAACTGCCTGGCGTGTGCCGTAATTGCACGCTGGGAGGGGGAACTACCGGCGTATACTGAAGAGTAACCCCGGCGGCCTATTGCCGTCGAACCATAATAATGAGCCTGCTTCAACAGATACATTCGCCCGCGGACGTCAAAAAGCTTTCTATCTCCGAACTCTCTCAACTGGCAGAAGAGATCCGCGAACGGCTTATTGTTGGTGTCTCCAGGACCGGTGGTCATATCGGTCCGAACCTCGGTGTGGTGGAACTCACCATCGCCATGCACTATGTCTTTGACACGCCACGCGACAGCTTTGTCTTCGATGTATCGCACCAGGCCTATGTCCATAAGTTATTGACCGGCCGCGCCGATCGCTTCGATACCATCCGCCAGCCGGATGGCCTGAACGGCTTCATGCTGCGCACGGAAAGCGAGCATGACAGCTTCGGCGCTGGGCATGCAGGCACGGCGCTCTCGGCTGCGCTGGGCATGGCTGTGGCGCGCGATATGAATGGTGGCGACGAGCACATTATTGCTCTGGCCGGAGATGCCGCCTTCACCAATGGCATCACCATGGAGGCGCTGAACAATATCGCCTCATCGACCAAACGCCTGATCGTGGTGCTGAACGATAATGCCTGGTCGATCGATCGCAATGTGGGCGCGATCGCCTCGTATTTCCACAAGATTGTCACCAACCCGACCTTCGTCACCTGGCACGATCGCGCGGTGGATCTGATTGAGCGCATCGGTGGTAAAGCGGCAAAGCACGTGGCACAGAAGGCCGAGGGCGCGGCGAAAGGTCTTATCGGTCCGGGCATGCTCTTTGAAGAGTTTGGTCTGAACTACTTTGGAC
>NZ_JBFRCY010000939.1:0-1441 GCF_052113305.1 Terriglobus sp. YAF25 | reverse complement strand
TCCGTGGTGGCCCCGCGTCTGGGACCACAACAATCTCTTCAACGCTTATCCCACCATCGGCGCCATTCTACGGAATGGCGCCATCAAGGGCCTGATCTCAGGCCTCGGCTTGCTGGACATCTGGATCGGCATCAGCGAAGTGATCCAGTATCGCGACTATCGCGGCTAGAGCATTTCTCCTGTAGGTGTGGTGTAGGGATTCCGTATCTATGGGCGTTTTCCGCAATGAAAACGCCGCTGCACTCCCCTTCCGGGCTACCCAGCAACAGGAGAAATGCTCTAACGCCGGGTTGAATAGTGCAATAGTTGAATGGTTTTGACGCAGTACCAATCGTTGACCATTCAACTATTCAACCAATCAACCATTCAACTACCCTTGTGTTATGAGTCAGCAGCATCCGGTTCCGGATCCCCTCCAGCACGCTCCCCTCGCCTACGAGGACGATCACTTCATCAATTCCCCCGATGGACGCATCTTCCGCATTCTGGCGGAGTACTCTGAGCCTCTTGCGCGCTTTCGTAAGGAACGCGTCCAGGACACAGTCGTCTTCTTCGGTTCCGCCCGCTTTATCGGTATGGACGCCGCCGAAGACCAGATGCGACTGCTGGAGAACACCGGTTCCGCGAAGCTTGCACCGGAAGAAGAACAGCCGGCGTTCGACGGCGAAGAGACCAGCGAGCTGAAGAAGAAACGTACCGAAGCCGCCATTGAGATGGCTCGCTATTACGAAGACGCGCGCACACTGGCAAACATGATGGCTACCTGGGCGATGAAGCTCCCAGGCCGCCGCAATCGCTTCGTCGTCACCTCCGGCGGAGGGCCGGGCATTATGGAGGCCGCGAACCGCGGCGCCACCGAGGCCGGAGCCAAGACCATCGGCCTGAACATCGCGCTCCCCTTCGAACAACTGCCGAACCCCTGGATCACCCCCGAGCTCAACTTCCAGTTCCACTACTTCTTCATGCGTAAGTACTGGTTCGCCTACCTCGCAAAGGCTCTGGTGGTCTTTCCCGGAGGCTTTGGAACGCTGGACGAGATGTTCGAGCTCCTGACCCTCGCCCAAACCCGCAAGCTGGCCAAACAGATCACGGTCGTGATCTACGGCCGCGAATACTGGTCGCAAGTCATCAATCTCGATGTGCTGGTGGATAAGGGAGCAATCGCCGTCAAAGATCGCGATCTTTTCCAGTTCGCCGACACACCGGAAGAAGCGTTCCATCTTCTGGTCGATGGTCTGACGAAGAACCATCTGCAGCCGCAGGCCGAACCGGCCACTCCGCCTAGTGTGGAAGATTTCGTCGGTCCGGATATCGCGAAGACGAGAGGGTGAGAAGCAGTTGCTGGTTGCTGGTTCCTAGGGCGTATCGACATATTCACTTCCGCTGCGGGAGAGTTTTTTGTTGCAGTTTTTGCATGGGAGTATTGCGCTACGAGCTGACC
>NZ_JBFRCY010000938.1:0-1442 GCF_052113305.1 Terriglobus sp. YAF25 | reverse complement strand
AGTTCGTTGGGGACCCCGGATATGGGGCACCTGGTGTATGGGCGATCCTGATATCCCGACTTCCCCAGCAATTTTCCATGTACACTTCCGGCATCACCGCTATGTCGAGTCTCCAGGACACTCTTATCCTCGAACAACAAATTGCGCGCCTGCAGGCGCTGCTCGAGGCTTCGCGTCAGGTGCACTCCACCATTCAGGCGAGTGAGGTGCTGCAGCAGACTGCGCGTATCGTTGTGCGCGAGCTCGAGATGGAAGGAGCAGTCTTCCTGGCGCCGGACGGCACAGCAATGGCCAGCTACGGGGAAGCACCCGAATTGCCCTTCGATGGCTGTCCTCGGTTCGCCCTGCTCTCGAAGGAAGGCGCCAGCCTCGCTACGCTGATCGTCGCCACACCACAGAATGCGGATCTCTCGCTGTACGAGCAGGATTTCCTTGAAGGCCTGGTGTTGCAAACCGCCGTTGCGCTGGAGAACGCAACCTTCCACGAACGCAATCTGCAGTGGGCTCGCGTACAACAGGACCTGGACGCTGCCCGGCAGATCCAGCGTTCACTGCTTCCCAAAGCCATGCCGCAGATTCCCGGCTTCACCATCGCCGCACGCTCCACCACCTGCTACGAGGTTGGCGGCGATTATCTGGACACCATCGAGCTCCCTGACGGATCGCACCTTATGGTCGTTGCCGATGTCGCCGGCAAGGGACTAGCCTCCGCCATTGTCGCCACCATCTTCCGTGCTGCCTTCCGGTCGCTGGCCAGTCGCGCGGTATCTCTCGCCGAGATGGCGGCACAGGTCGGCCAGCAGCACTACGATGAAGGCAGTGAAGCACGACGCCGCTATGTGACGGCGATTCTGCTAAGACTCGATCCCAGGACAGGCGAAGGAGAGATTGTGAACTGCGGCCATAATCCCGGCATTCTTCTGGAGCCGGATGGTAGCCTGCGCATGATCGAGGCCTCCGGACCTCCGCTGGGCATGTTGCCCGGCATGACCTATACGGCAGAACCGATCAACGTTCCCGCAGGCGCCCGTGTGCTGCTTTACACCGATGGCCTCAGCGAGGTCTTCTGCGGCGAGGATGAGTTTGGCAGCGAGCGGCTGGCGACGGCCTTTCAGCAGCTTGAGACACGCGATCCGGAGGCGATGCTCGACGCAATCTGGGCGGCGCTCGCCGCCTTCTCCAACAACGCACCACCAACCGATGACATGACCGGCCTGGCCCTCTGCCATCTTGAGGCAGCAACCGCATGAAGAACGGAAGCGCCGTCGAAGTAACCCTGCCCTCCGAGCTCGGCTTTGAAAAAGTAGCCATGAGCACGGCCGCAAGCATGGCCCAGCTGATGGGCTTCAGCCCCGACCGTATTGAAGACCTGAAGACGGCCGTTGCCGAGGCCTGTATCAATGCGATCGAGCACGGCAACCAGATGAACGACACGCTCTCCG
>NZ_JBFRCY010000937.1:0-1450 GCF_052113305.1 Terriglobus sp. YAF25 | reverse complement strand
GTGCTACTGTTACCAGGCCGCTGCCATACCCATGTCCTCTGTCTGAGAGCCAGCCCAGCAGGAAGGGGCCGACGAAGCCGCCGAGGTTGCCCAGGGCGTTTACCAGTGCGATTGCCGGTGCACCGAGTTCGCCTGGGAACTGCAGTGTTACAGCTGACCACAGTGCCGGTGTTGCCGCGAGTCCGCCGCCTTCGGCCAGAGCGAAGCTCGTCACCAGCATGGCGATGCCGATGGTTCCGGAGACATGGGTTGCGGGAATCGAGAGCAGAAAGCCAATTGCCGAGATCGCGATGGGAGCTGAGAGTCCCCATGAGGGCTGGCCCTTGCTGTCTGAAAGCCGTGACCACACGAACATGATGACGGCAGCCAGAAGAAAGACGGCCGCGACTGTCCATCCCACCTGAAGCTGCGGCAGGCCGAGGCCGCTCAGCATCTGCGGAAGCCAGAAGACCAGGCCATAGAGGCCGATCTGGGTGGTGAAGTACACCAGTGCAAAGAGATAGATCGCCGGGCTGGCATAGAGCGAAGCTTCGGTGCCGGTGTATCCGATCTCACTGGCCTTCTGTTCTGCGGCAGCGATTGCCGTACGCAGCGCTATGCGTTCGTCTTCGGTCAGCCACTGCGCCTGCTGCGGACGATCGGTCATGCAGAAGGGAACAATGACGGAGAAGAAGAGAGCGGGCAGGCACTCCGCGATCAGCAGTATCTGCCAATCGCGCAGGCCTGCGACTGCTCCGTGATGCAGGATGGCGCTGGAGAGCGGGCCGCCGAAGATATTTGCCAGCGGAATGGCGAAGATGAACCACGCGATCAACTGTGTACGCTGGCTTCGCGGCAGCCAGATGCTGAGGTAGTAGATGATGCCGGGATAGAAACCCGCTTCTGCGACACCCAACAGGAAGCGCAGCACCAGAAACTGGGTGGGTGTGTGGGTGAAGGCGACAAGGCCCGAGAGCACGCCCCACACCGCCATGATGATGGCGATCCATTTACGTGCGCCGAAGCGGCGCAGCGCCAGGTTTGACGGTAGCTGAGCACACAGATAGCCGGCGAAAAAGACGCCGCTGGCTGTCCCGAAGAGGGTGCCGGAGTAGCCGAGATCACGCCGCATGGCCGCGGCGGCAAAGCCGATATTGACGCGATCCAGATAGGCGATGAAATACAGTACGAGCGTGAGCGGAAGGATGCGCCACGCAACCTTGTGAACCACTGCGTCTATTTTGGAGGTCACGAGTCATGTTACCGTGGGTGCAAAAAAACAGAAGCCGACTGTTTCCTCGAGGGCACTTGTACGAAACTACATGGACAATCGAGGGGGAACGATGTACCTTGCAGGTTACCGAGCGGGCCCGCCTTTCGTGTCGGATTCTGACGAATGTGGAGCTGTCATGGTGACGCATCCCCCTACTGGAGCAGTACCGGCTGCGCTTCCGCCGAATGAGGATGAACG
>NZ_JBFRCY010000936.1:0-1461 GCF_052113305.1 Terriglobus sp. YAF25 | reverse complement strand
GAAAAGAGCGGCCTGCATTCCCGCGCAGAGAAAACCAACCGAGCAGACGGCGAGGGCTTCCTCGATCCCGTAACGATACAAACGGGTTTTGGAGACGGCAACCTCGGCCGCCGCATAGCAGACCCCTGCGAAGATCAGCAAGAAAATGCCAGTGGTTTGCTCCGACGGTCGCGAAAGAAAAACGACGAAGAACAGCGCGGCGGCGGTGGCCACGGTGATCAGGGTAAAGAGAAACAAGATCAGACGTAGAAAAATGTTGGTGGTGCGCAGTTCAGAGACCGTTTCCTGCTCCAGATGCTGGTACTGCGCCTTGGTGAGGAAGCCCTCGCCGGCCCAGTCCGTCAGGAGTTTGCGGGCGCGCAGAATCTCTTCGCTGGATGCAGTGTAAAGTCTCACGCCGGTCTCCCGAAGCGGCGCGCGATCTGGACGAGCACCACGAGCATTGCGATTGCGGTAATGACGAAATAGCTCAGGACAAAGGTTTCGTCAGTGACGCCGCGGATGAGGATTGAGCTAACTCCAACGTAGCCGTAGACGGCGGCATAAGCGACGAACGCAAACTGCCGGCGCGTCAGGCCCCATGCAAGAGATGCGCCACAGGCGATAAGCAGAGCGAGAAACCATAGGCCGTAGGCTTGTCGATTGAACACGCCGGAGAGCAATGCCCAAAAGAGAACGTTGGCCACGATGTTCAGATAAGTGCCGAAAAAATGCGGCTTCAGACCGCGGTACTGAAGAAGAGTCCCGCAGACGCCGACCACCAGGCAGTAGAGAAGGGCATATTGGCGAGACGCCGTGTCCTGATGGGACGGCCAGTGCGATACGGTGAGTCCGAACCATCCAGCGAGTGAGGACAAAGCGAGCGACAGCACGAAGCGATTGTCGAAACGATAAGCGAGGAAGAAAAAGAAGCCCGCGGTCGCCAGGAGGTAGAGGTCCCATTGTCCGGCGAGCACGTGGAAGCGGTTCTCCAGATAAGCGAGTTCTACGCACCAGACGAGGCTGCCGAGGTAAAGCAGGTAGTCGAAGACCAGGCTCGGTGCAGGAGTTTCTGTGGGGGACCAGGCGGATGCGCGCGAAAAGCAGTACCAAAAACAGGCGGCGAGGATGGTGAAGAGAATGGTCAGGACGAGGACGCCACCGAGTTGTTGCGACCAGGTGGTGACAGTCCAGCCAAGTCCGGCAACGAACGCCAGCACGCCGGCATAGAGGAAAACGTTCAGCTCAAGAAAAAGGGAGAAGGGTTCTGCACGGGAGAGGCTCGTCAAATGGGCGTGCTGCTCCGGTGATATCGCGCCTTGCTCCTTCCAATGCTCTAAACGGTTGAGGATGGTCATGAAGTCCCCGCTCTCAGGACCTGGGAGGACGCGTCTATGGATTTACGGTACGCCCTGTTCGCAACAATTGAGGGCGCCCCCGTTCTCCTGGAAGACAGATCTGTCTTCCAGGAGAACGGGGGCG
>NZ_JBFRCY010000935.1:0-1463 GCF_052113305.1 Terriglobus sp. YAF25 | reverse complement strand
GCATAGTGTTCACGGCATCAGCCTACCAAAGCTGTATCGCGGAAAGTACCGTCAAATCAGGCGATGTAGCCAGGTAGGTACCGGGTACCGGCGTCGAGTCAGCACATATCCCAGCACTGGCGCGCTGGCTTCTTCGAACATCGCGGCCATGCCATGGATGTTCTGCTTGCGGGAATATCCTGCGCCCACGACACCTACGTATCCATCCACCACGCGGTCCAGTTCGCCGCTCAGGGTCGACTCGGCAAGGCTCGGGCAATCGAGCAACACATAGTCGAAGTCCAGCCGGAGTTGCGCCATCATCGGACGCAGCCTCCAGGAAAAGACCTCCTGCAGGCTGGTGCCGCGTGGGACATGGCTCTTGCTGTCTGGGACTTCAATGGTTGTATCAAGCTCCCAATAGCCCGCACGCTTATCCTTCTTCAGCGCAAAGCCGGCATCTCCCTTTTCCGCAAACTGGCGCAGCAGTAAGGCGGCATCGATAACAACGACGCGAAACGATGCCTGCCGCGCGGCCTCTTCGGCCAGATGGTTCACGATATACGTCACGCCTTCGCCCTGCAGGGGAGACACAAATGCGATGCAGCGTCCATAAGACATTGGCTCCGCCGACTCGTTCTGCCCGGACGCTGTGGTCTCGGGCGTGGGACCGCCCAACAGGCCTTTCGTCTGTGCGACGATCTCCTGTTCCCGATGGCGAAGCGCATTGCGGATCGCGAGCAGAATCCGGCGGTACGCGACTGCATTTGCCGAAGACGCATTGGCCTGATCGTCTTCCGCGACCGTAGCCACCGTCCGCACTCCGGTCAGGCCGTCCAGTTGGGACGGAAGATAGACCATTTCGGACGATGTATCGACGTAGATCGCCAGTAACGTCGCCAGCAGGAACCCGAAGACGAGGCCGGCTGCCATATAGAGCTTAGGCCGCGGCCGAATCTGGTTGGACTGGCCGATTGGAGGCTGCACGACCGAGACGTCGAACATGCGGGCCTTATCCAGCTCCTCCGAAACCCGTGCTTCGTCTCTTTTTTGGGCGTAGACGTCGAAATCGCGCTGGGCCTCAGCTACGTCCCGCTTCAGGGCGTCATACTGCGAGGTGGCCACGTTCAGCTCCTCCAGCCTATGCCGGGCATCCTCGAGCTGTTCGTTGATCTTTGCCACCTCGGCTGCCCCGGCGCTCATCTCTCCTGCCGATGCCGCCAGGGACGCGCTGAGCTGCTGATAGACAGGATTGACGTCGGTAGCCTCTTCTGTGGCGGGGGTGGACCGGGCGCCCGCTTCAGCCTTTTTGACGGTTTCAATCTTTTCCCTGGTCTCAATGACCTGGCGGTCGGTCTCCGGATAACGTTTCTGCAGTTCGGTGAGATGGTTCTGCAGGTCCACCAGTTCCGTTCCCAGATGTTCCTGGGAGTACTGGTTAGTGATGGAGCGCTGGGTCGTACTCGACCTCGCCGGGGTAAGGA
>NZ_JBFRCY010000934.1:0-1463 GCF_052113305.1 Terriglobus sp. YAF25 | reverse complement strand
GCCTTTGGCCTTGTCCATGTTCCAGTACTCTTCAATGCCGAATGGACGGTCAAGCCCGGCGACACGGGCTGCAATCGTCGTTCCATCTTTGCGGGTGAAGACGGGTCCGTGCACGGAAGCGCGAACCTGGAAGCTCTCTTCCTTCAGTGAGCCATCAGCCTGACGGATCTTGATCGATTTCGTCTTGACGTCGAATTTGCGTATTGCGCCGTCAAAGAGATAACCGTCATCGCGTAACGTGAGTTTGTAGACGGTGCCTGCCGAGATGGTGTTTACGGTATTGGTGATTCCGTGGTCATCGGTAAAGCAGAAGCGAAGAACGGGAAAGCCAACCTGCGTAGCCCCATACATATCGATACCCGGAGCGCTTAACTGTGCTTCGAAGTAAGTCTGGTAGGAAGGGGCCCATCCCAGGTGCGGATTCATGAGCAGCATCGAGTGTCCATTCGCGGACTTGACCGGAGCAATCGCCCAGCCGTTGGAACCATCGGCATCTGTGGCAACTTCCGATGAATTCGGCATGCGCAGCGCTGCTTCGGTAGTGGTGGTGCCGGAAGGAAGCGCCTTGAGTTCAGGCATGATGTAGTTGAACTCCATCACGCGCTCCCAGTGCGTGACGACGTCAACTCCAGTGACAGGAAGCACCCGCTTCGACTCATCGCTGAGCTCCTCCGGATGCTGTTTTGCGAAATCGTTGATGCCTTGCGCAAACGCCTCCAGATAGGCTTTCATCTCTGCGCTCTGCTGGCGATACCAGTCTGTGCCGCGCTCGGCAACGTCATTGGCGGCATAGTAGCGGTCTGCAGCGGCAAATGTTTCTCCCCAGTACTCAGCCGCTCGGCCACGAGACTCGCCATAGAGATGGAGCAGCAGGTTGCCGTGTCCTTTAGCCTGAGCGTATCCAAATCCATAGAACAATCCGGACGTGTTCCTGGCGAAGACGTGCGGAACACCGTAGGTGTCCCATACCACCTTGCCGTGCGGTGTCTTGTCCGAGCTCTTCTGGCGATGTTGCGCCGCAATACTGATGCTTGCCGTAAGCGACAGTGTGATGGCTGTCAGCGTTCGGCAGATGCCTTGCCGTCGATTGATCACGAGCTTCCTTCCATAGAGCGCAAATGGTTTTCTGCAGGCACCCGGCCGACAGGCGATGAGGGTAGATGAGCGCAGATACCATCCACTATCCAATGGCCTTTGATAGAGGGGTAATCGTTTGTTTCTATCGAGGAATAGGAAACTTCTATCACTTCCGCGACTTATCGCCGCTTACACTCCCGCTTACAGTCATCAATCTCTGTGGCGAAGGGCAACCGGTCATACGGCATGCGGACGCCCTTCCTTTCAGGTATCAGGAACTTGGAGGTCTATCGGCAATGGGTAAGCGTCTTCTGTTGTTGCTCACTTCGGTGTTGTTGGCATCCGCTGCATGCGCGCAGACGGCTGAAATTCGCGTGGATGTATCC
>NZ_JBFRCY010000933.1:0-1463 GCF_052113305.1 Terriglobus sp. YAF25 | reverse complement strand
TGCCTGCCCCTAGATCACAGGAAGCAAATGCTGCCGGACTGGCTTTCTCGGCGCCGACACCCGGCGAGCGTGGCAAGGCTCGCGAATAAAACGGTGAGAAGGACGATTCGTCTTTACATCGTTTCTCTCTCTGGTTCTACAGCTTCTCTAGCCCTCCAGCCCTGCCACAAATGCCGCCGTTCGTGGGCAGCAATTGCCAAGAAACCAGCCACCAACGGGATCCTCAGCTTCACGAAGGGCATCGGGAAACGATAGTTCAAATCGAGATCACGATTTGCCATCAAAAAATCTCTAACTGCAACCTGCGACGCTTTCAATGCCAGGAAAGAATTCATCAACGTAGTCTGCCGAGGGAGAACGCTCGGATCGGTCTTGAACTTGACACGCCTTACTGGTGGCCCAAGGAGTCCGATCAAAAGCTTGCTCACTATCCCCGAGGAGGCTGGGCCGCACCTCAGCCTCCGTTTGCTTCGTGCTCGCTCCGTCGCGGATTGCATAGCGCGAAGAATGATGAGATTGAAGATGGCAAGATGTTCAAGACACTCCGCCACGCTCCATGAGCCGAGTGCACCCGTCCTGCGACCTTGTTCTTCGGTGAGCCCAGCGACTAGCTTTTCAGCATCGTGTTCTGCCGCAACAAGCTCATCGACAACTCTCTGGATATCTGGCGGTTCTGGCAAACTGCACCTCCATATTTCACGCGACCTCGTGCTTGAGCATTTTCCCTGTTGCTGGGTATCCCGAGAGGAGCGTGCAGCGGCGTTTTCATTGAGGAAAACGACCATAGATGCACAAGCCCCGCACTATGCCTACAGGAAAATGCGCTAACGCAGTAAGCGGCGTGCGGCTCGGATATGACTTCACGAACCCGTCGGTTTCACAGGAGACAGATGGGATAAAGCTCGAGAGGGAAACGAGCACGAAGACACTTCCAATCGTGTGCGCATGATTACCTTCTGCGTAGCTCGCGCAGCGTCAACGCGCATCAGATTTGGCGTCGTTCTTGGATCATCTCGTCGGTCGGTGGCGCGGTCACTAGGAACTATGGTGGGCAGGATGCGACCAAGCCGATGCGTAGGGAATGCTGAGATTGACATAGCTATTTCCACTCCAGGAGGGAGACTGGAATCGAAGCTAGATTATGAATTATCTTTTTGTCAACTTGTAACTAATAGTTTTCTGAAGTTTGACTAGGCAGTGAGAGATCGAATCGCGACGTTGGCGACGGCAAGTGCCTCATCCTCTTCCTTTTTGCCGGCTTGATCTAAGAGTGTCGGGTGGTAGAACAGTTCCGTCATTCGTGCGATCGCCTTCGAGGTCTCTCCGAGAGGAGTCTTCCGCTCGAAGTCGCCGGACTCGCGTCCCTGGAGGATGATTTTGCGGACCAGTTGGATGATGCCCTCTTTGAAGCGGGCAACGGATTCCCAGCCTTCCTCAAAAGACGCTGAAACCATGTCGTATAG
>NZ_JBFRCY010000932.1:0-1467 GCF_052113305.1 Terriglobus sp. YAF25 | reverse complement strand
CGTTCCCGCCGGACCCGAAATCGTGTTGGATCCAGGTTTTGTCCTCTTCAAGGATGGGGCCGGTAGCTGCGACGTCTACGTTCAGTAGATCAGCCGCAACCGCCTGGTCCCAGGAATGGGACCAGGACACGTCGGCGTCAGCGGGAAGCGTTGCAGCTTCCCCTTCGTCAATGCTGAGTCCGTAATGGAGCATTCTCTTGGTAGCAATCGACGCAAAGGACCACAGGTCAGTGCATGAAGTGTTTATGCCTATGCGAAAGAGGCGGATGTTTAGGAATACGAACTACCGTCGCTGGCACCGCTGCTAGCGGCTTGAGTGATCTCTTCAATCTTGCCGTATTCCACCAATTCCGACTCCGCAAACTGAGACTGTTTTGCGGTGAGACGCGCCTCTTCCGAGGGTATTGTCTGCATAGGATCTCCTGAGTGTTCGCCGCAAGCATACGGTATCTATTCTCCAACTGCAAGAACTTGTTTTCCGCTCCATTGGGAGGTTGATGAGGATTCGTATTTAGGTTCTGGGAGTCCTCTTCGATGACATATAACTGACGTGCCGATATGGGGGGCGAGTGAACGACGACAAAAGTATCTATCACCTGTCCGAGCAGGTTCTAGCCGTTGAGACAAACGGTGAATACGTGTTAATGGACTATGGATCAGGCAAATTCTTCGGGATTCGCGGCGCAGCCCAAATTCTGATGGAGCCGCTACAGGCAGGGATGACATTGGATGCCATGGTGGCCCTGGTTCAGCGCCATTACGGAGTTGACGCGATCCTTGCGGAGAAAGATGTGCGGAAGATCCTGTCCAGGCTGCTCGATGCGGGGCTGGTTCTAGATGGAGATACGCCGCGATGAGCGCGATCGCCGGCTTATGGCACCGCGATGGTGCGCCAGAAGCCAGGGCACGACTAGGAACTGTGCTGGCCGCGCTCCATCATTACGGTCCTGATGCACGCACGCTGTGGGGGGACGGTGCGGTTGCGTCTGGCTACTGCCTTCGCAAGATCCTTCCGGAAGACGGTATGCAGGCACAGCCCATCTCGCCCGATGGGGGACGCACACACGTTGTCGCGGATGTCCGGCTGGACAACCGGCCTGAGCTTACTGAACTCCTTCGTATCACCCCGAACGACGCGGCAGCGATGAGTGATGCGTCGATCGTGGCTCACGCAGTAGCGCACTGGGGAACCGATTGCTTCCAGTACATTGTTGGGGATTACAGCTTTGCTGCCTGGAATTCGCTGGACCAAAGCTGGCTACTCGCCCGCGATGTTGCAGGCGCTCTTCCTTTGTACTTCTATTCCAACGAGAAGATCTTTGCATTCGCCTCTATGCCGATAGGACTCCTCGCGTTGGCTGAGGTTCCGGGCGAAGCGAACGAGGAAGGCTTGTTACAGATGCTGGAGATTGCTCCTCGTGCCTCGGCTGAAGTCACCGAGTGGAGCGCCTTCCAACATATCCGCAG
>NZ_JBFRCY010000931.1:0-1469 GCF_052113305.1 Terriglobus sp. YAF25 | reverse complement strand
GGTTACCAGCGTCTGCTGCATGCTGGTCGGCCAAGTCGGCAGCGGACTGGGCCTTGTTGATGCCTGCCGTTGCACGGGAGTCTACGTCGCGGATGTCATTTGCGTTCTTGGCCTGAAGCTGATCGAGCTCATTGACACGGTCCTTGACCGGGTCAACCTGGCGATGTACCCACTTCTTGCGGGCAAAGGGATTCACATGTCCCCAAAAGCCCTCTTTCGACTCTGACTGCAGCGGCTGACCGGTGGCGTACGTTGTGTTATCCGTTGCGTCCTGCTTTTGACCCTGAGCTGGGGAAGCGGTGCTGTTCTGCTGAGCGTAAGCCGGAAAAGCAAGAGCGCCGGTCAGAACGACGGCAGACAAACCGGAAAAGGCACGAGCGTATTTCATATCGATAGCTCCTTTTAGAGTCGCGGCGGTTCAACTAAAACAAACACCGTCACAACGCTTTCGTACTCTTCTTAGAGCAGCTATCGTGCCAAAACGGTGGCCTATTTAGAATCTGTAACTTACGAGAAAATTCCGTCGATTCGTCCGCACCGCGAACAATTACCGTGGGAAAAATATTCCCTACACTGCAGTAAATTCACGGGGTTTACTTGGATTGCACACCTGTAATGTGCAGTTCCGGTTGCTGCTGGTTCCAGCTCTGTGGCAGTCCCTCAAAGATCAGTCGGAACTCCGCCGTCGCGCCGGGAGCGATGGGCGCTACCGAGATGGGCTGTGTGTCCACGTAGGGGATCCGGGTGCGGATCAGCATCAGGGGGACCGTCTGGAGTGAGACCGTATGTCCATCGTCCGACCGGAAGATCGTCTGCACGGTCACCCCGGTGATGGTCCGGGTGCCGGTGTTGGTGATCTTGCCATCGATATAGGTGGAGCGGCCGCCGGCGAAGGGCGAGGTCGCCTCAGACATCTCGATCCCACTCAAGGGAAGGTTGGCGGCGTAGCTGTCCAGCGGCGCTACCGTGGTCGGCGCCTGCACCTTGTGGTGGCCGAAGATGAGCATCAGGACAACAGCCAATAGCACCACACCGCCACCGATCAGCAGCGGCGTACGCATTGAGCTGCGAGGTTCTGTGGGCGGAGGTGTGAAGAGTGCGTCGTCAGCCATGAAACCGATTGTAGGGCGTAGCGATGAATTCCAACAGACCGCAAGTCTGGGTTAGCGTGGGTACCGCACTGCCGGCGGTCGTCTTTTTCACCAGCCTGACTATCGCTGCGAAAATGACGAGACCAGGCAGAGTCTAGAAGCATCGATTAGAGCATTTTTCCTGTTGCTGGGTATCCCGGGAGGAGCGTGCAGCGCCGTTTTCATTGGGGAAAACGCCCATAGATGCACAGGCCCTGCACTACACCTACAGGAAAATGCTCTAGCTGTATGTCGGATGCGCCCAGGTACCTTGGGAAATTCTCACGAAATTTTTGCAAAGCAAGCGCATCTAAACGAGGGAAGATTGCGTTCAAAGAG
>NZ_JBFRCY010000930.1:0-1471 GCF_052113305.1 Terriglobus sp. YAF25 | reverse complement strand
GTTCGGTCTGCTGCAAATGATGGAGCATATGCCGCTTTGCACCCAGGCCGGTCTTGCCCATGCTCTGTGCATGGATAAAACCACCGTCTCCCGCGACATCGCTGTGATGAAGAAACGCAACTGGGTAGAGGGGGGACGCGGCGGACTGCGCGTCACCCCCCTTGGCCGCCGGCTTTTGGCCGACGCGATGCCGCATTGGCAGCGGGCGCAAAAACGTCTCCGCAAGGCTTTAGGTGACGAGGGTTGGCAGGCACTGTTTGCCGCAATGCGCGCCGCCGGAGCATTTTCCCTGTAGGTGCAGGTGTAGGGCTTCCGCATCTATGGGCGTTTTTCCCCAATGAAAACGCCGCTGCACGTCTCTTCCGGAATGCCCGGCAACAGGGAAAATGCTCTAATTACGAGGCTTCAGCATAGGCTGCCCGAATAGCCCCGGCCAGACGATTGCTATCGGCATACTTCGGCTTGAGTTCGGCAGTTAGCGTGGATGTCACTTCTTCCAGAGATTTTCCTTGCCGCTTGAGCGCCGCGGTGCGATCACGCACGGTGGTCAGCAGCGACTGATATCCGGTGATGTAGCCGGCATCTCCAATCGGTCCATGACTGGGAACAACGATGGCCGGTTTCAGGGAAGCAAAGGTCTGCAGGCTGGCCAGCCACTGCTTCACGCTGGAGTCGGGGCCGGCAAATGACGGCATCCCCTTCATGGCAACATCGCCGGAAAACAGGACCCGATCGGCAGGTACCCAGACTGCGGTGTCGCCACGGGTATGGTTTGGCCCCATCGCCAGAATGCGGACAGCAACACCGCCCAGGTCGAGGTCGTACGATTTGTCGAAATGAATGTCGGCAGTGCGGAAATTTGCTCCGGTTAGCAGCTCGGCATTGACGGTGCTGCGGGCGATGAAGGTGTTGGCCATGCTCAGGCCATACTGGGCGATGTCCTTCTCCTGGTCGGCTGAGCGGATCATCTTCGTCTGCGGCGGGAAGGCTTCGGCGCCGAGATCGTGTTCGGGATGCACATGCGTGGTGACGAGATAGATCTGGTGTCCGGGCGCCAGCTTCTGGGCTTCGGCAACGACGACCTTGCCGTTTCGCGGCCCCATCCCGGTGTCGATCACCAGGACTCCACGGGAACCTACGACGAAGCCGATGTTCGGCACGCCCGGAGTCGTGTCTTTGTCTTCAATCGCATAGGTATGAGCGGTCAGCTTCCGCGTCTCGCCGCTGGGGATCATCGGCGGCTTGGGTGCGGCCTGCTGTGCTGCGGCTAAGGAACCGGCGACGGACAGGACGATGTGCAGGGAAAGGGAAAAGGGCTTCACGGTGGCACACTCCTGGAACCAAGCGATGCCTGCCATGATAGCCCTTGCTATCGACTAGCTGTCCTTGCGGTAGAGCAGGTTCTTCATGGAAGAACGCCGGGCCTCGTTGACCTCGGCCTCGTACCGGACTTGATCGGCGTCCTTCGGGG
>NZ_JBFRCY010000929.1:0-2543 GCF_052113305.1 Terriglobus sp. YAF25 | reverse complement strand
GAGGAGCAGCGTCAGACTGAAGAGGAGTAGAGGAAACCCGAAAGAACGGGCGCAAGATGCGGTTCGATGTTGAGTAGTTCCTTTGAAGCAAACAGAAATTTCCTTGAGCACGCGCTCGTCTCCCTGAAAAAGGTGGGGTGAAAAAAATATGTCGAATGGAGCCCGACTTGGTGAACGTGTGCAAAGGCTTGCAATCTTGTCTCCGCTAATGCCAAGCGCCTAAGTCATTGATTTTTCGTTTCTCTTTTACCTGGTTCCCGGAGATTTAATCCCTGTCCCGGAAAAAAATTCCGATCCATGAGCGCAGTAAATGGCCTGCGACGTGCTCGGAGACAATCGGGGGCCAGTCCGTTGCCTCAACGAGCTGGATGCTGCATTGGTCACAGAGTTCAAAGAAGATCTAGGGCGATATCGCGCCTATGGAGAGTCTTACCGGCGAATCCTCTTCAATCCTGCGGTTTGGTGCATTTTCTGGTACCGCCTGGGACGTTGGGTATATAGCCCGGACCGGAACCTGCTTGTTAGGTGCCTGGGAAAGCCTCTCCATCTGATTGGGGCCACCTGGATCGAGGCGTTTTTGCAGACCTTACATCCCGAAGTCGTAATAGGGCGGCATCGTGACATCGCGCATCATGTCACGCTGGGTACCCGAGGCGCCGGCTCGCAAGGAGCTCCCAAACTTGGAAACAATGTCTACGGCGGTACGAACGCAGTTCTGATTGGTCCAATCCGTGTAGAAGACGGAGCCAGGATTGCAGCGAATTCGCTGGTCAATCGTGACGTTCCCGCCGGAGCGACCGTCATGGGAGTGTCGGCTGTCGTCGTAAAACAGAGAGCCGTGAAAGAAATCGCGGAAGCGCCGGAGGTGACTGTATGACGAAGTCAAAACATCCTCTGCTGCTCTTTGCCGCTCCATATTTTGCCCCCGCATATCACGGCGGTGCCGTTCAGATTTATCTCGGTCTGCTGACACGGCTAAAACGGTACAGAGTGGTTGTCGTCGGCGATCGATCCAATGTGTCACTGGCGGCATTGCAGGAATGGGACGCGCTGGCGAAACAACGTTACGGCCCCTATATGCATTATTGGCAACATCGCTGTATTCGACGAGCCGATATGAATCTTTCGGTAAGCAGCTATACGGCACACCTGGTATCTCGAATGACAGGAGCTCCCGTGGAAAAATTAAAGATCCTTTCCAACTTCATCGACCTCAATCGCTTCCATATCTCTGGGAAGCGCGCCGAACTGCGCGCCGGTTACGGTTGGCAAGAGAAGACCGTGCTTTTGACAGTGGCAAGGCTGGAGAAGCGGAAGGGAATCGATCAGGTGCTTCGCGGGCTTGAAGTTTTAAGGCGGCAAGAGAAACTATCTCCGTCATGGCGATATGTGATCGGAGGCAAGGGGCCTGAACGCGATGCCCTGGTTCAGCTCGTGAAAGAGCTGGACCTTACAGAGTATGTCGAGTTTCTCGGCTTCGTTCCAGACGAGGATCTCCCCGGACTCTATGAGAGTGCAGACGTGTTTGTGCAGCCCAACCGGGAGATCAATGGTGATACGGAAGGATTCGGTGTCGTCTTCCTGGAAGCGAATGCGTGCGGTTTGCCGGTAATTGGAGGCGAGGCCGGCGGTACTGCGGACGCGATCGCGCACGGTAAGACAGGATTTCGAGTGGATGGTGAATCGGTATATGAGATTGCCGCTGCGATCTCCATCCTGATGGAAAATGACGAGCTGCGCACCCGCCTGGGGCAACAGGCAGTGGAATGGGCAGCTAACTTTGATGTGAACAATGCGGTACATCGGTTCGAGAACCTGATGGACGAGGCCTTGTTTAAACATGGTGCCGCGCCCAGAAACCTTACGTCAGTAAGCGCCGATATCTAGGTGGCCTTTCTCTCGCGGTTGCCCCAGCAGGTTCCACGTCAAGTCCAATAACGTGCCCTTGCCAATGGCGGGGCTTCCGGAGGCTGGTGCAAAGTCGCCGTGTGCAGGATCGCGCAGTAACGGATTTGCAATCGTGAAGCCTGCATAGGTCGGTGAGGAGGCCGCTCCATTGAGCCACCAGACCAGGTTTGACTCCGCTAGCATCGGCGCCGATGTGCTATTTGGTGAAAACAGAGGAACCTTCGAATCGAGAACGATCAGGTTATTTCGCAGACGAACGGTCTGCCCTGGAGATCCCCGCGAAAAAGAGATAGCGCCTGAGTCCATGTTGCGGCGGCCACCGCATCGGTACATCGTATTGTTATAGATTTCGACCGTACCGGTCCCTGTCGTACCGTAGTTTGCGCCGCCTTGAACGTAGATACACGAATAGTTGGAACCCCCATCGGGCGGATCCGGTCCCTGACCGACGTTATAGAAAAGATTGTTATAGGCTTCCACCGTTCCTCGGGACGGATCTATGGTCGCGAAATTTATGCCATTGCATACAACATCGTGAATGATGTTGTCGTGCACATGCAGATCGTATTGGTTACGTCCGGTGCCGCGGTCCGTCGGAGTGGAGTGGAACTGAATGGCCCGGCACCCATTAACAT
>NZ_JBFRCY010000928.1:0-1475 GCF_052113305.1 Terriglobus sp. YAF25 | reverse complement strand
GAAGAAATGTCTGCAAAGCGGTCGCGCATAGCGCGATACCCCACCCTTTTGCTGCGCAAAAGAATGGGGCAACGGGAGCAGTGCTTCGTCTTATCTCAGACGACAACGAAAAAGGATGGATGTCTGAGACACCAGTACATCGACTACCCCGGCAATCGTTGCTGCTCCTTTAGCTCCAGCAACAATGCATCGATCTGGCTTTCGCGTTCCAGCTTATGAAAGCGGTCTTCTACCGTATTCATCCCGAGCACGGTCTGTGCTCCGGTGTTTTCGGCTTCCTGTCCGAGGATCTTCGCCTTCATCCGATCCAGCGAACGTAAAGCCGCTCCATCGGCGATCTTTGTCTGAGCTGCGGTAGCTTTGCTTACAGCACGGGCCCGGCGATTGCGGGCCATTAGCAGTTCGCACTGTGCTTCCGTCTCTTTCATACGCGCCTGCAATTGCAGATAGGCGCTGCGCATGGTGTCCAGCTCTACCTGTTGATCCTCAATCTGTTGGTTGAAACTTATAGCCAGTTGCTGTGAGCTCAGGCTGCGATCCAATGCGGCGCGTGCCAGATCCTCATCGTGGCGTCCAATAGCCAGCTCGGCTTTGCGGCGCCAGCCGGCAGCGGACTCTTCATGTTCGCGCTTGCGATTCTCCAGCAGGTGCAGGTCGGCAATAGCAATTGCAACCTGGGTCTTTACCTGGAGCAACTGGTTTTCCATATCGAGCAGGAGTTGCTTGATCATCTTTTCGGGATCTTCGGCCTTATCGATCAGGTCGTTGAGATTGGCCCGCAGCAGGGTGGTGACTCTTTCCAGTAGCGGCATGATGGGTTCCTCCTTCCATCGGAGTCTGCGGAGCCGCTTGATGCGGCCCCGCGGACTTTATAGCTTACGCATGGGTGTTGCCCTGAGAGTTGTCGCGAGGCTTCRTCTGCTTCACGTTGCTCATCAAGTCGCTCAGGTTCATACCACTCAGGGCTTCGAACAGCGCCGGCACCTGCGAGGCGATCTTGGTCATCTCGCCGGTGAGCTTGCTCGCGCCCAGGTTATTGCCGTCGCCGGTGGAGACGATGGTGATTTTGTCCACCTTCGAGAGCGGCTCGCTCATGGCGCGTACCACCTCAGCCATATTCGAGATCAGGCGGTCGACAACGGCGGCCTGCGTCCACTCCTGATAGGCCTCGGCCTTCACGTTCATGGCCTTCGCTTCGGCCTCACCCTTCTGGAAGATGATGGCGGCTTCCGCCTCACCCTGCGCACGGATGGCAGAGGCGCGGCCTTCAGCTTCGGCGACCAGGCGGGCACGTTCGGCGGCGGCAAGGTTTTCGATGCGCTTACGCTCGATCTCAGACTGCTTGAGCACCGTCGCGATCAGCTCCTTCTCGTGACGCAGGATCTCAGCCTCCTGCACCTTCACCTGCTGTTCCTTCTCCACCTGCTGCACCTTCACCTGCTCAGCGACCACCTGCTGCTGCATGACGTTGGTCC
>NZ_JBFRCY010000927.1:0-1477 GCF_052113305.1 Terriglobus sp. YAF25 | reverse complement strand
GATCGACAACTGGCCCGATGGGACGGTCTTCGCCCAGGTGGCTTGGCTGCAGCAGCCGGACGGTAAAGGCGGCATCACTACCGGAGCCTTTCAGCAGGTAGAGCTGATGATCAAGGACAGCAAGACGTATGCGTCGACTGAAGGCTGGGGTTGGGGCCGGTGGCGCGGCGATGATCTGAAGCCATACGGGAAAGACGCGACGCTTCAGAACGAATGCATCAGCTGCCATGAGCCGGTGGCCCATAGCGACCATGTCTACACGATGCCGATTGGAGGTGCGCAATGAAACAACTACTCGCAGCAATGTCGGTTGTTTTGCTTCTCTCCGGCTGCTCGCCGAATCCGCCCAAGACGGTGTTCCCGCAGCTGAACCGCGAGGCGGAAGTCCATGGCGGGCTGCCGTGGAACCCGAGATCGGGGCGTGTGATTACCTCCTGGATCAATCCCGGAGGAACCATGACCACGCTCTATGGCGACGA
This sequence comes from Terriglobus sp. YAF25, assembly GCF_052113305.1. Classification (NCBI taxonomy): domain Bacteria; kingdom Pseudomonadati; phylum Acidobacteriota; class Terriglobia; order Terriglobales; family Acidobacteriaceae; genus Terriglobus; species Terriglobus sp. YAF25. The sequence continues at coordinate 998 of NZ_JBFRCY010000927.1, read as the reverse complement.
CACGGCCGTCAACTATGCACGTTCCCATGCGGATGGCGCCTATCCCACAGGAGCGAAACTGGGCGCTGTGACCTGGAAACAACAGGAGGACGCGCGCTGGTTCGGCGGGAGAATTCCTGCTCAAGTGGCAAGTGTCGAGATTGTCATAGCAGGTGGACGGTACGAGAGGTATGAAGGCTCACCGCTGGCGGCAGTGCCCGGAAACGATGAACAGCGGGCGCAGTATCTGCTGCAGCAGCGAGCGGCAGTGATGCCATAGGAAATGGAATAACGGAATGATTGAATGAGGGCCTGTTTGCTGGATCGGGCCTTTATTCAATCATTCAATTCTTCAATCATTCCATTACCTAGCGGCTCCGGGCGCTGGGCGGTGGTGGCGGGAAGGGCTTTGGCAGTGTCGGCGCGACGTAGTCTGCTTCGCTGGCTGGGTCAGGACGGTGCTCTTCCACCAGCTTGGCGATGGCGTACTTCAGCGGATCCAGACCTTCTCCGGTGACTGCCGAGATGGAATAGAAGGGAAGCTTGCGGCGCTTGGCGTAGGCCTGCAGCTTCTTGAGCTTCTCCGGATTGGCGGCGTCCATCTTGGTAGCGACGATGATGGTCGGCTTGGAATCAAGGCCGTGGCCAAACTCCGCCAACTCTTTGGTGATGGTCTTGAAGTCTTCGACCGGATTCTCGCGACCGCTGCCGTCAGAGACATCGACCAGGTGCACCAATACTGAGGTGCGCTCGATGTGGCGCAGGAACTGGATACCGAGCCCTGCACCCTGCGATGCGCCTTCGATCAGCCCAGGGACATCCGCAATCGTGAATGACGAGGTGTGCGGATACTCGCCGATCTTCACCACACCCAGGTTGGGCTCGAGCGTTGTGAAGGGGTAGTTCGCGATCTTCGGCCTGGCGGCGCTGAGACGTGAGATCAGCGTGGATTTACCAACATTGGGATAACCGACAAGGCCGGCATCCGCGAGCAGCTTCAGCTCCAGACGGTAATGGCG
>NZ_JBFRCY010000926.1:0-1480 GCF_052113305.1 Terriglobus sp. YAF25 | reverse complement strand
CACCTGGGCATTCAGTCCGGCGATGTTGTTATCGATGCCTTTCAAGCGTTCTTCGAGTTCCTTTTCGCCGATGTCGACAGCTACTGCTTCATTGACAAAGACACCTGCGCCGACTGAGGCAACCCAAGCCTCGGCCTTTCCAACCCAACCCTCTCCCTTCGTGACGGTAGCGTCCAACGCAAGCCCCTTCGCTTCGATGGAAGATGCTTTGATCGCCAGGTCTATGTTTTTGAATTCACCTTCAACATTAAGGATGTCGAAGGTGTGCGTCGGGTTGATCTGGTGATCTTGTTCGTGGTGCTGGTCGGTATGCTCGCCGAAGTACTCGAACCGGCTTTCCGCGTGGTAGTACTCCTTGACGTCTTCAATGCGGTTGTCCGTTGTCTTCCCATTGACCTTGAAGTTCAGGTCCTCGTGAACCGTCCACTCCTCGTTCTCCATGACGTCGGTCTTGAGATCCTTATCGATCTTCTCCGTCTGTTTGCCGTCGATCTGCTGCCATCGGTCGCCGTGGATCAGCTTGGCGTCGGTTGCATCTGTTCCGCTCAGAGCGGTAGCGGAGGTCATCGCCTTGGGATTCAGCTTGCCAAAATCCGGAGCGACGCTATCAGATCCGCCTTTGTTGGAACGGGTCGAGGTTGGAATATTTCCCTGAAAGACTCCCATCTGTTATCTCCTTTCGTTCCTGTTTATCAACCAATCTCACGCGAGAAGAACTGACTGCGTACATGCACACGGCCATTGGGCGCGGTCAGAATAATGTCGCCGTCGGAATGAATGTGTACCAGTGTCCTGCCAGTGCTGTCGTGTTTCTCGGTCATGGTCAGCGCAGAAGAGTTGGGTGTCGCCAGGACAACCGTCTCCTTGCTTGGCGTATCGATCATCTGCACCCGATTCCCGGCTTTCGTAACAATGCGCTTCACGTTGTTGTCTGGAATATCCGAGGTTGCTCCGAAGAAGCCGAGGCGAGGAGCCTGCTGCACGCCGTTCCAGACCGAGCCGAGAATAACGGGACGTTCCGGGTCGCCGTCTTCAAACACGATGGCAACCTCGTCACCGACCTCGGGCATGAACATGAAGCCGCGATCAGGGCCGGCATGCGGTGACACCATGCGCGCCCAGTGCGTAGAGCCATCCTGCTGCCAGAAAAACTGAACCTTGAGGCGGCCCATCTTCTTGGGATCGTTATGATCGACCACCCGTGCCGGCACCACGCCATACCAGGAACGAAGCGCCGGCTGCTGCGGATTCCTGTACTTCTTCCATGGAGTGCAGACAAAGGAGTTGCTGTATCCCTGCGGTTCCCAACGATGGATGACCTTTACGAGACCATAGGCGCCCTTGGCATCAATGTTGCCTTCGACTTCGACGATATCTCCAGCCTTCAACTGTTGATTGCGTGAGTGGCCGGTCGCAGTAACGCTGCCGCCGATGGAACGCTGGCTCTCTTTGCGGAGATAGTCCTGATAGCCATCAAGCG
>NZ_JBFRCY010000925.1:0-1492 GCF_052113305.1 Terriglobus sp. YAF25 | reverse complement strand
CTCTCGCTCTCACCGTGATAAGCGTTTTGATTACCGCGGTCTTTCTCCTCATTCGAGATCGCTGGGAACAAATACCAGCAGAGACAGTGCAGAAGGTCTTTCTGCAACAGATTGCGGCCTCTGGAAACCGCGTCCTCCATCGAATTCCGGGAGTACGCAGATGAAACGGCATCTGGCCAATGCGGCGTACGGCGTCATCGACTATCTCGCGGTTCCATTGGGAATGCTGATTGTCGCTCCCGTCGTGCTGCATCGTCTCGGAGCCGCGCCGTACGGCCTTTGGACTCTTGTTACCAGTGTTGTTACGATCGGCAGCGTTGCGGCCTCGGGATTCGGTGACGCCAATATTCAGAGGGTGAGCCGCTGGCTCGAACAGGACGACCCCGTTGCCATCAGACGCACCGTCCGCAACACCTTAAGCATCCACCTCGTTCTTGGATCTCTGCTGGCAACCATCCTGCTTGCGTTTGCCGGTACAGCCGCGGCACGCTTCACGCTGGTTACCCCTGAGTTGAACCACCAGTGTTTCCTCAGCCTTTGCCTGGCGGCACTGATCGTACTTGCAAGGGCGCTGGAAACGGTATGCGTCAGCACCCAGCGCGCCTTTCTGCGATACTCCGCCAGCATCCGGATCAGCCTGTGCGCCCGCGTCCTTACGCTTGTAGTCGCCGCGTTTCTGAGTATTCTGCATGCGTCGATTGTCTCGATCGTAGCCGCAACGGCTCTTATCACCGCGATAGGCACAGCATGGCAATTCTATGAACTGGCAAGGCTGATGCATGTCCGCTGGATCACTCCTGCATTTCACCCAGATATCCTCAAGGACCTTTTCCGATTCGGGATCTATAGCTGGCTTCAGGCCGTATCGGCTGTGATCTTCGTCCAGATCGACCGCATCTTTCTGGGCATGCATCTAGGCATGCAGGCAGTCGCTGCGTATGCTCTGTGTCTCCAGCTAACGCAGCCGCTGTATGGAATTGCTGCGGCTGGTCTCCACTTCCTGTTTCCTCACTTCGCATCGGGCGCCGGTACCAGGCTCGACCAAGGAAGACAGGTTCTCATCGCCACTCTTGGCAACGTCGTCCTGGTAACGATCGGAGCAGGAATTCTAGTGACGTTGGGGCTTCCGCTGCTGCGGATATGGGCTTCGGGCGCGATCGCTGAAGCCTCAGCCGGTGTCCTCCCGCTTGCCGTCATCAGCACTGCGTTTGCTGGTATGGGCGTTACGGCCACGTACACCTTGCTCGCACATGACCATTCCCGGACGGTAATGCTCTTCAACGTTATTGGCGGAGCCATCTCTGTCTGCCTGATGCCCTACCTGCTTTCGCGCTTTGGCATCGTCGGTCTTGCAGCGGCCAGACTTCCCTATGGTGTCGCCAACCTGCTGCTGTATCTTCCGCTCTTCTCAGTGCTTACGGCACGTAACCTCCCGGTTGCTGCCTATGAGGAGGTGCGATGATGCCGTCCGAAACTCTTGCATATCCTGTCT
>NZ_JBFRCY010000924.1:0-1494 GCF_052113305.1 Terriglobus sp. YAF25 | reverse complement strand
GGGTGCCCCATATCTCGGCTACGCCGAGATGTGGGTTTGCAACGTGACACGCGTGTCGTGCCACCACTCCCACATCTGGCGATAATGCCGCCAGATATGGGGCACCCAATCCCTTCACCAGTCGATTTCTCACGCAGAGTAGTAGACATGAACCTCAGGTCCGAAGACCTTGGTTCCACTCAACGTGACTCCGGGCAGGTGGTCGAGGTGGACTTCTCGCAGTCGTGGCAGTTTAGCGAGGAACGGCAGACCGGCATCGGTGACCTTCAGACACTCGTAGAGTTCGATCTTCTCTAACGTCTTGATACTGCTGAGAGATTCCATGCTGCGGTCGGTGATCTGTGTCAGGCCGGCGTAGTAGTACTTCAGCGGCAGTGCTTGGATCGCTTCGGTGGCGGCATCGCCGGACTCGCGGCAGTACATGCAGGTCAGGCGTTCCAGAAGACGGCACTGGCCGATGTGGCGGAAACCGCTGTCGGTGAAGCCGATCGGCGTGAGCTCGCGCAAAGCGGGGAAGTCAGGCAGCGCCGCAAGCGTGGCATCATCGACATTCCTGCAGCCAATGCCGAGGTTACGCAGGGCTGGCATCTTCGAGAAGGCGAGAAAGCCGCGGCCGCCGAAGTGCTCACAGACGCGTCCCCAGATCTGTTCAATACTCTGCGACCGTGCCAGAGCGGTAAAGCCATCGTCATCGGCGGCGGCCTCCTGGATCCGCAGGCGTTTCAGCCGGGGCATGGTCCCGATGTGTTGCAGCGCGATGTTGTCGCTGAGCCGTCCATCGCAGCCCAGCGATTCGAGATGAGGCAGCTTGAGCAGGTGTGCAAATCCGTCAGTCGTGATGCGGTCGACGTGCCAGAAGAGATCGAGCTCCAGCAGGCCATCGAGCCCGGCAAGCGCCTGCAGGCCTGCATTGGTGAAGGGGCCATCAAGCACCAGCTTCGCCCGTTCGCCGGTGTGCGTCTTGAGCAGAGGGAAGTTGTGCAGCAGTGGAATGCTCGCATCGGTCACGTATCTTCCAGTACTGAAGCGGAGAAGATGTGGTTTTCCCTGCAGGGCTTCGACGACGCCGTCTCCGGTGGGAGAACCCATCAGGTTGACCTCTTCCAGCAACTCGCAGAAACGGAGGTTAGCAGCGCCGCGATCCGTGATGGCTGACTGCCACGTCATCTCGAACCTGCGCAGGTTGGGCAGATGGCGCAACACCTCGAGGCCGCGGTCAGTGAGCTTGCCTCCGGGATACTCGCTCAGGTTGAGCTGTTCGAGTTGAGGCATATGCACCAGATGCAGCAGGCCATCGTCCGTAAGCTCGCGAGAGCCGTCGAGGTTCAGGCCGGTGACGAAGTCGAGTGAGGCGATCTTCGCGAGCGCGTCGTCGGTCATGTGTCCGTTGGCGTCGAGCGTAGAAATGCGCTGCTCTCGCATGACGGCAATCAGAGCGTCCCAGTCAGCTGCAGACATGCGGCGCCGTGGTCCGATCCTGTTGCGATCCTGTTG
>NZ_JBFRCY010000923.1:0-1497 GCF_052113305.1 Terriglobus sp. YAF25 | reverse complement strand
TGTCTATCCGCACCCGACCAAAAACCTTGCATTTCCGGCAACACCGGTAAGCAGCACCGAGGGAGGTGCGCACTAATGTCTTCTGCCCTGCTTTCGATCCTCCCCGAAGTGATTCTGACCGTAACCGGCGTGCTGATCATGCTGATCGATCCCTTTTTTGCGCCAACGGCGTCCAAGAAGGCTCTCGGCTGGCTGGCCGTACTGGGAACACTGGGAGCCGCCGGTGCGACGCTGCTGCAACTGCGGTCTCATCAGATTCTGGTCACCTTCTCCGGCTCGATCCAGATGGATACCTTCTCCGTCTTCTTCCATCTGCTGATCGCGTCGATCGTCCTGCTGACCCTGCTGGTCTCGCTCGACTACTTCAAGCCCGGCGTCACCTCGCACTCAGGCGAGTACTTTGCCCTCGTGCTCTTTGGCTCCGTCGGCATGATGCTGATGACCTGCTCGGTTGAGCTGCTGATGGTCTTCATCGGCCTTGAGATCTCGTCGATCTCCACCTACATCCTTGCCGGCTACCGGAAGGGGCAGGCCACCGCCTCAGAGTCGTCGCTCAAGTACTTCCTTCTGGGCTCATTCGCGACGGCCTTCTTCCTCTACGGCATTGCTCTGGCCTTCGGCGCAACCGGTACGACTTCGCTGACCGGCATCGCTTCCGGCCTCAGCATCACGGCTTTCCCGACGATGGCGTTCCTGGCTCTGGCCATGATGCTGGTTGGCCTGGGCTTCAAGGTCTCGGCTGCTCCCTTCCACGTATGGACTCCGGACGTCTACCAGGGCGCGCCTGCTCCGGTCGTCGGCCTGATGTCAACGGCACCCAAAGCAGCCGTCTTTGCAGTCCTGCTGCGCATCACTGCCACGACCTATAGCTCTGAGCTGCTGCACGCTCGCTGGGTGCTGCTCATCGGCATCATCGCTGTACTTTCGATGACGATCGGCAACCTCGGTGCACTGCTGCAGAAAGACGCCAAGCGCATGCTGGCTTACTCGTCGATCGCGCACGCCGGCTATCTGATGGTGGCTTATACGGCGCTTCCGGCTGACAGCATTGCAGCAGCGGCGTTCTACACCGCAGGCTATGCGGCGATGAACGTCGGGGCGTTCGCTGTGATCAGCCAGCTTGGCGGCTATGACGAGCCTCTGCGGACCATCGACGACTACCGCGGCCTGGCGCAGAAGCATCCGGTACTGGCTGCGGCTCTTGCATTCTTCCTGCTCTCACTGGTCGGCATTCCCTTCACCGGCGGCTTCTTCGGCAAGTTCTATGTCTTCAATGCCGCCATCGGCGCTGGACACGTATGGCTGGCGGTCCTTGGCCTGCTGAATTCGGGTGTCGCCTGCTTCTACTACCTCCGCCTGCTGACGGCGCTGTACAGCCGCCAGCTTGGCGAAGAGAGCGCCGAGTTCGAGGGCAGCTCTCCGGCAGCCGTACTCGCTATCGCCGGCGCTGTGCTCGCGACTCTGCTTCTGGGCATCTTGCCGGGCAAGGTCCTTGGA
>NZ_JBFRCY010000922.1:0-1500 GCF_052113305.1 Terriglobus sp. YAF25 | reverse complement strand
GGATAATACCTCGCAGCACCTTGCTCCCGATGACGCAGACAGGCCGATGGAGCCGACATGGAACTATGTCGGTACGCTGGACAATGACGCCACCACCACTGAGATCCGTTTTCTCGCTCTGGTGCTGCCACATGCATCGGCCGCCGATCGTACGCGCTATCAGCAGTCTATGGAGCGCGGCATCCGTTACATCCTGAGTGCGCAATATCCGAATGGCGGTTGGCCGCAGGTCTGGCCGCTGGAAGGTGGATATCACGATGCCATCACCTTCAACGACAACGCGATGATCAACGCCATCGAGACGTTGAACCTCGCCGTAACCAACCAGAACTACAGCTTTCTTCCGTCGGCGCTCAGGCAACACGCAGCGCAGGCGATCGCTCACGGATTGGAGTGCATTTTGAAGTCGCAGGTAACGATCGGCGGCCGGCTCACCATCTGGCCGCAGCAGGTCGATGCACTGACACTGGCCCCGGCGGGTGCACGCAACTACGAGATGATCTCGCTTTCGAGCTCGGAGTCAGCGGCTCTGGTGAATTACCTGATGACTCTGCCATCACCCTCGCCCGCGGTGGTACGGTCTGTCTATGCTGCCGCTGCCTGGTTTCAGCAGCACGCGATCTCCGGCTTCATCTATACCGGCGGCAAGGAGACTCCCGGTGGCCGTCGTCTCTTCGAAAAGCCGGGGGCGCCGCCGGTGTGGTCCCGCTACTATTCTCTCGGCTTGCCTCCGAATGGGGAGAAGCCGATCTTCGGCGACCGTGACCGCACCATCCACGATGAGTTGTCCGAGATTTCCGACGAGCGACGGAACGGATATGGCTGGTACAACACCGCTGCCAACCAGACGCTGGTAGCCTTTGCATCATGGAAGCAAAAACACCTAATGCCGCGGGCAAACCATTAGGCGATCGGCAACATCCACCATCTGCTGTGGAGACTGATGTGCTAATCCTGGGCGCCGGAATGGCTGGGCTAACCGCAGCCCGCACCCTGGCGGAGGCCGGCGTACAGGTTACGTTGCTGGAAGCTGCGTCCCGTGTCGGCGGCYGTATGCTGACTGTTCGCGAAGGTGACGAGATCGTGGAGCTGGGGGCGGAGTTCATCCACGGTAAGGCGCCCGAGCTCTGGCATCTGATCGAAGAGGCCGGCCTGGCGACCTACGAGATTGACGGTGACAACTACACCTTCGAGGACAAACATCTTCGCAAGAGTGATGAGCCGGGCGAAGGGTTCGCTTTCCTGGAGAAGTGTGAAGGGTGGCAGCAGCCCGATATCTCCTTTGCCTCATTGCTCGAACAGCATCCTGAGCTTAGCCGGGAAGCACGCGGACATCTCGTCAATTTTGTAGAGGGTTTCAATGCCGCCGATCACCAGAAGATCTCGGTGGCATCGCTGGGGATCCAGCAGAAAGCAGAAGAAGAGATCGAAGGCGATCGCGCCTTCCGGGTTCGCGCTGGATACGACCTGTTGCCGCAACATCAACTCGCCCGTGCCCGG
>NZ_JBFRCY010000921.1:0-1510 GCF_052113305.1 Terriglobus sp. YAF25 | reverse complement strand
TATCTACTTCACGCTCGAAGGCCAGTTCCGCGCATACTACGAGAAGGCTAGCCGCAGGACCGGCGTTACCGGCGACCTGCTGCTGCAGCAGCTCGAGACCCGTCTGGACAACGTGGCCTTTCGCCTTGGCTTTGCAATCTCCCGCCGTCAGGCCCGTCAGGTCGTCCGTCACGGTCATGTGACCGTCAACGGCCGCAAGGTGAACATCCCCTCCTACCAGGTAAAGGTGGGCGATGTGGTAGAGATCCGCGAGAACGCGAAGAAGCTGGTTCTGCTCGAGACTGCCAAGGATTTTGCCTCCGGTCAGACCCAGGCTGCGTGGCTGGAGATCAATCGCGACAACTTCTCGGGCAAGGTTATTGCTTTGCCGAAGCGCGAGGATATCCAGATCCCGGTCAACGAACAGCTGATCGTCGAACTTTACTCGAAGTAATGGTTGAAGGGCTGCGTGGCATAGCCGCGTAGCCCTTTGATTGACCCCACAACTAAATACTCAACCGTGTAACACCCGCCTGGACCGCAGAATGCTTCGCGGACAGTAGCCGGAAGAAAGGATCGATACATGCTTTGGAGAGGTTTCCAAAAGCCCAAGCGTCTTGCTGTTGACAGCGAGACACTGACAGAGAAGTACGGAAAGTTCAGCGCGCAGCCTTTTGAGCGCGGCTTCGGTACGACCATCGGCAACGCACTGCGCCGCACGCTGCTCTCATCAATCGAGGGCGCGGCTGTGACCGCTGTTCGTATTGAGGGCGTACTGCACGAGTTCCAGTCGATCACCGGTGTGGTTGAGGACGCGACGGACATCATTCTGAACCTGAAGCAGATCCCGTTCAAGCTGAACGGCGACGGACCGAAGGCTCTGTACCTGCATGTGGACCAGCCGGGCGTTGTTACTTCCGGCATGATCGAAGCAGATGGCGACGTCGAGATCCTGGACAAGGACGTCTACATCGCGACGGTCTCCGAGGGCGGCAAGCTCGACATGGAGATGCGTTTGAAGCGTGGCCGTGGCTATGTCTCGGCGGACAAGAACTTCGATTCCGACCTCGGTCTTGGTTTTATCCCGGTTGACTCGATTCACTCCCCGGTCCGCAAGGTGAACTACTCGGTGGACGCGGCTCGTCTGGGCCAGATCACCGACTACGATCGCCTGACTCTCGAAGTCTGGACCAATGGCACCGTGCTTCCGGCTGACGCYGTAGGCCTGGCTGCCAAGCTGCTGAAGGACCACCTGACCATCTTCATCAACTTTGAGGAAGAGCTGGAGACCGGTCTGGACGGCAGCGCGGACGGCCCTGCTATCCGCAACGAGAATCTGAACCGCTCGGTCGAAGAGCTTGAGCTCTCCGTCCGCAGCTACAACTGCCTGAAGAACGCGGGTATCCAGACCATCGGCGAGCTGATCCAGAAGACGGAAGCCGAGATGCTGAAGACCAAGAACTTCGGCCGCAAGTCGCTGAACGAGATCAAGGAGATCCTCGCTCAGATGGGCCTCTCGCTGGGTATGAAG
>NZ_JBFRCY010000920.1:0-1511 GCF_052113305.1 Terriglobus sp. YAF25 | reverse complement strand
GCCTGAGGCCTTGCGGACGCGCGACGGGATATATTCCCACCACGCCTGATTGGCGGCGACTCGCAGCGGCTGCGCGGGCTCGATCTTGCCGCCGTATTTAATGAAGCTTTGCCAGCCTTGCCACGAGAATTCGTGATTGTCGCCGATGCAGACGAACGGAAAATGCGCGCGGGCGTCCTGGATGTCGGGATCGTCAATATGTGCGCGATAGACATGACGGTAGCCGGCAAGGTTGGTCGGCACATGGAAATTACCCACTTTGCGGTCGTCAGGAATGCGGCCAAGATCATAGACCGTGCGCGAATAGCGGTGCGACACCTCGTCCGGATATTCGACGACTTCGTAGATGAAGTCGCCCAGATGGAGGACGAAGCCCAGCTTGCGGTCGGCGGGTGCGCGCTCGTCCTCCCAGATCATCCGGCGAAAAGCGTTCTGCGCGCCTTCGTTGACGCTGTTGCACGACACGAAGGCGAAGCGGACGGGGCGCGGGTCGCTGGCGCGCGGGGCGGTGATCGTACGCCCGACCCGGCTGCCGGCACCACTGTCGTCAGTGAAGCGGTACCAATAGGTCGTCGCCGGCAAAAGGCCGCCAACCAGCGCACGGCACGTCCAGTCGGCCGCCGCTAGTACCGGCGTGCGCGCCCTGGCAACGACGCTGCGGAAATCCGCATCTCGCGCCACTTCCACCGTCAGTGCATGCCGCTCGCCCTGGTCGAATGGCCGTCGAGTCCACAAGACTACGCTGTGATCGTCCGGATCGCCAGATGCGACTCCTTGGGGAAAAGACGCACGGTCCTCCCGCCATACGACTCGCGACGGCGCGGCAGCCAATCGCGTCGCCCACACGCCAATGATTCCTAGAGAAGCAGCGCTCGCCAGAAATTGCCGTCGATCCATCTCTCGCTCCCTATTGAGGGCTATAGTTTCATAACGCGCACTAGTTCGAAACCGACTCACCCTAGCAGTCACAAAAATCGCATGTAAAGCTATTCGTGACCAGGGTCCACTGCGGGGAAGTCAAGTACTAGCCGTGACGATTGCCCCCAAGATTGATTTTGGCGCTCTTCTCTCCGAAATTTCGGGCGGACTAAGGAATGCCTCCTGACAACCGTCCTGGGTTGCATTACTTTGGGGGTTTGGAAGACATCCAGGCCCCGATGGAGGGTGTTGCGTCCAAACGGAAACTCTTGTCCGGGCCACAGATTGCCTAAACGTGGCGAAAAGCTGCGGGAGCTTTTCGCCCATGCCACATTTGGGACTGTACCCATTTTTGTATCCAGATGGCTTCAAAAAGGTGGGCAAAACTGAACAATTGGGTACAGTTGAGCGGGTCGTCATGCCACATATAAGTGGCTTCTCTTGAGTAAGGTAAGGCAATAGCGACAAAGCCTGCCGTGGCTGGGAATCTAGCTGCTAACCGAAGGGTTGTAGGTTCGAGTCCTACCCGCGGAGCCATAAATCCCTAGACAACTAAGAATCTCTCTTCAGATGGCGAATCCGTCTGCTTGGTC
>NZ_JBFRCY010000919.1:0-1511 GCF_052113305.1 Terriglobus sp. YAF25 | reverse complement strand
GCGCTGCCGTTGGCTTCGGACAGATGATCGCGCTGGTGATGATCATCGCCGGCATTGTCACCTTCAACATTTGGCTTCTCCTAATCGGTGCCTTTGTCCTGATCGGCGCGCAGATGGAAGATCACGGCCTCATGCTGCAGAGCTCGGTCGATACGGTGGTGATGCGCGATGTCATGCTGACCGAGTTCGCGACCCTGTCCGCTTCCGATACCCTGGAAGATGCTCTGGAGAAGTCGATCCACTCCATGCAGGATGTCTTTCCCGTGACCCGCGGCAATAACCTGGTGGGCGTCATCAGCCGGCAGAGCATCCTGGAGGCTCTGCAGTCCGAGGGCAACGGTTACGTGCAGGCGATTATGTCGCGCGCCTTCCATACGGCGCAGTCCGGCGACTCGCTGGTGCAGACCCTGCGCCGCATGATGGGTCCGCGTGCCCAGGCCCAGCTCGTTCCCGTGCTCGATGGCGAGAGGATCGTGGGCATCATCACGCCGCAGAACCTGAACCAGTCGATGAGCCTGCTTGCCCTGAAGCGCCGCATGCGCAACTTTGAGGAGCAGCAGTCGTGAGTGAGCCTGCGCCGCTGGCGCCGGGCTTATATCTCGTCGCAACACCGATCGGTAACCTGGAAGACATCACGCTGCGTGCCCTGCGGGTGCTGCAGTCAGTCGATCGCATCGCCTGCGAGGATACACGGCAGACGCAGAAGCTCCTGAATCACTTCCAGATCCAGAAGCCGACCATCAGCTATCACCAGCACAATGAACGCTCACGCAGCGATGAGCTGGTGGCAGCGTTGCAGGCCGGACAGCGCATCGCCATCGTCTCCGACGCAGGCACGCCCGGAATCGCCGACCCGGGGGCCGAGGTGGTAGCGGCAGCAATCGCCGCAGGAATTCCGGTTTATCCGATTCCTGGAGCCAACGCGGCGATCTCGGCACTCATCGCCAGCGGTCTGTCCACAGAGAGCTTCACCTTTCATGGATTTCTACCGCCCAAGGCGGGCCAGCGCAGAACGCAGTTGGAGTCGCTCGTACTGGATGGCACAACGCACATCTTCTACGAAGCCCCACACCGCATCGTGGAGACGCTGGAAGATGTAGCTGCCGTCTTCGGTCCGCAGCATCCGATAGCGCTGGCGCGCGAATTGACCAAGCTGCACGAAGAGCACCTGCGCGGCCCAGTTTCCATGATGCTGGAAACGCTCAAAGCCCGTGACGCGATTCGGGGAGAGTTCGTTTTGCTGCTTAGTGGCGAGCCTGCCGCGGAAGAGGCTGTACAGGCAGCGCCCGTTTCCATCGCGGCGAGTGTCGACGCACTGATGAAACAGGGACTCTCCGAAAAAGATGCCCTCAAGCAAGTAGCGCGCGACCGCGACCTGGGCAAAAGCGAAGTCTACCGCGAGTGGCAGCGGGAAAAGACTCGCCGCTAAAGCGGCGGATGGAATGATTGAAGAATTGAATAATGCTCTTCCAGCCACCCAATTGGGTGCCCCATCCATCGCAACGCGATGG
>NZ_JBFRCY010000918.1:0-1512 GCF_052113305.1 Terriglobus sp. YAF25 | reverse complement strand
TTAGAGCATTTCCCTGTTGCTGGGTATCCCGGAAGGTGTGTGCAGCGGCGTTTTCATTGCGGAAAACGCCCATAAATGCGGAAGCCCTACTCTACACCTACAGGGAAATGTTTTATGGGTTCGCTTCCAGTTTTGACAACAACAGCGCTCCCGCCTGAGAGACATTCCCGGCGCCCAGGGTCAGGATGACGTCTCCCTCACGGGCTTCCGCTGCCAGTGCCTGCACCGCCGCTTCCAGGCTTTCAGCGTGAGACACGGAGGGATGCCCGGTGCGGCGAACCTCCTCCACCAGCGCCGGGGTGTTCACACCGGGGATTGGATGTTCGCTGGCGGCATAGATGTCCAGCACCTGAAGCACATCTGCATCGCCAAATGAGCCTGCGAACTCCGCCATCAGATCACGGGTACGGCTATAACGATGCGGCTGAAAGAGTACCAGCACGCGTCCGTAGCCGCATTCCCTGGCGGCGCAAAGGGTCGCCTGCACCTCGGTGGGGTGATGGCCGTAATCGTCGACGATCGTAACGCCGCGAGCCACTCCTTTAATCTGGAAGCGGCGATCAACCCCGCGAAACGCAGCAATTCCCTCGACGAGCTTGTCATCCGTCACTCCAAGCTGGACACCGATGGCCACGGCCGCGGTCGCGTTCAGCACGTTGTGCTTCCCTGGAACATGCAACTCCAGAGGCCCGATCACGCGTTCCTGGTGCGTCACCTGGAAGCGCGCATGCGAGCCTGCTGTACGCGGCAGCATCTCCAGCCGGAAGTCGGCCTCTTCGCGCTCGCCATAGGTATAGATACGTCGGCTCGTTCGCGGCAGGATGGAGCGCAGCAGGTCATTGTCGATGCAGGCCGTGACTGCTCCATAGAACGGCACGCGATCCATAAAGGTGATGAATGCGCCCTCGACATCTTCCATATCGCGGTAGCAATCCATGTGCTCGCGATCGAGGTTGGTCACGACGGCGAGGACGCTGGGAAGCTTGAGGAAAGAGCGGTCGCTCTCATCGGCCTCGGCCACCAGATACTGGGAGGTTCCCAGGCGCGCGTTCGAGCCCAGAGCGGCGACACGTCCACCGACCACGACGGTCGGATCGAGGCCACCGGCGGCCAGCACCGAGGCCACCATCGAGGTGGTGGTGGTTTTGCCGTGCATACCGGCGACGGCGATGCCGTACTTCAGCCGCATTAGTTCGGCGAGCATCTCGGCGCGCTGAATGACGGGGACCTTGCGCGATCTTGCATCCAGCACTTCAGGGTTATCTTTGGCAACGGCCGAGCTGGTCACGACGACATCGGCGTCGGCTGCATTCTCTGCACGATGCCCTTCAAAGATCACGGCGCCAAGCTTTTCCAGCCGGTCGGTCACGGGCGAGCGCCGCAGATCGGAGCCGGAGACGGGATATCCCATCGTCAACAGGATCTCCGCAATCCCGCTCATACCAATGCCGCCAATGCCAATAAAGTGAACCCGCTGTGTCGGTGCAAACATAGGTTTCACTGTATCAAGGC
>NZ_JBFRCY010000917.1:0-2169 GCF_052113305.1 Terriglobus sp. YAF25 | reverse complement strand
CTGCTGGGTAAGTATCGAAATGGCCGGGTCACCTTTACGACCGACCTGGGCGAAGCCACTAAGAACTCTGATGTCATTTTTGTTGCTGTAGGTACACCGCAAAGCGAGACAGGCGATGCTGATCTGTCCTATGTCGAAGCTGTTGCGGCCGAGATTGCGCGTTCCATCAATGGGTATAAGGTCATTGTCGAGAAAAGCACTGTGCCTGTTTACACCAATGAGTGGATTCGCCGCGTCATTGAGCGTAATGGCGTAGATAAGCATCTTTTTGATGTCGTATCAAACCCCGAATTCCTGCGCGAAGGCACCGCGGTTGAGGACTTCCTCCATCCTGACCGCATTGTCGTAGGTTCTGACAGCCCGCGTGCGGCCGAGCTTCTCAAAGCTATTTATGCTCCCCTGACGGAAGGTGCCTATTACAAGCAGGAAGGGCACATTACCGGTATCTGCAATACAGAGGAGCTTCCTCCGATTCTTCTGACTTCTACCAAGAGCGCAGAGATCATTAAACATGCCTCCAATGCCTTTCTGGCATTGAAGATCAGCTTTATCAATGCCGTAGCCAACATTTGCGAGGAAGCTGACGCAAACGTCGAGCAGGTGGCAAAAGGCATGGGACTGGACGCGCGTATCGGACCCCGCTTCCTGCGGCCTGGCATCGGATATGGCGGCTCCTGCTTCCCAAAGGATGTTTCGGCGTTCCGTTCGGTGGCTGAGCAGATGGGCCTTGGCTTCAATCTGCTGGCAGAAGTCGAACGGATTAACGAGCAACAGAAGAAGCGTTTTATCGCCAAGGTTCGTTCGACCCTTTGGACGCTGCGCGGCAAGAAACTGGGGGTACTCGGACTTGCCTTCAAGGGTGACACGGATGACATTCGCGAGAGCCCTGCGATTGCTCTGGTACAGACGCTGCTGGCTGAGGGCTGCTCGGTTGCGGCATTCGATCCAGCTGCCATGAGTCGCGCGAAGCTCGAATTGCCTGAGGGGCCGAACTGCAAGTATGTGGGCGATCCCTATGAGGCGGCAAACGATGCTGATGCGCTCTTGATCCTTACTGACTGGGCGGAGTTCGGCCAGCTCGATCTGGCACGGCTGAATAAGTCGATGCGCTATTCCATCATCGTAGACGGCCGTAATATGTACGAGCCTGAAGCGATGTCGGAAGCTGGCTTCCACTACACCAGCGTTGGACGCCCTTCGGCTCATCCGGCCCACTAATCTCGAACGTAACGCGCACAAGGAGAAGACCCAAAAGCATGGGCAAACGCCGCATTGTTCTGCAGGTAGGTTCTAGTGGAACGCTCAACACACTGGAACTGGCAAAGAAATATAAGGCTGGATATCTGCACGCTTCTACATCGGAGTGCTATGGGGACCCCCTCGTGCATCCGCAGGTGGAGACGTATTGGGGCAATGTCAATCCGATTGGCCCTCGCAGTGTATACGACGAAGCCAAGCGCTTCAGCGAGGCTGCCGTTGCCGCGTATGAGCGCTACCATGGCGTCAATACGCACCTGGTGCGCATCTTCAACACCTATGGTCCTCGTCTGCAGGCAAATGATGGACGTGTCATCTCAAACTTCATGATGCAGGCGCTTCGCGGCGACCCCCTCACCATTTACGGCGATGGGTCCCAGACGCGCAGCTTCTGCTATGTCTCCGACCTGATCGATGGAATCGTCAAATTAGCGTGGAGCAACGAGCACCTGCCGACGAATATCGGCAATCCGGTGGAGTGGACGATCCTGGAGTGTGCTAAAGAGGTGCTGGCTATTACGGGCTCGAAGAGTGAGATCAGTTTCCAGCCACTTCCTCAGGACGATCCCAAGCAGCGCCGCCCGGACATCACGAAGGCCAGGACGTTGCTGGGTTGGGAACCGAAAGTAATGCTGCATGAAGGGCTTGGACTCTCATTGCCGTATTTCAAAAGCTGCGTCGCAGCTGAGAAGTCCACAACCGCGGTCTAGAGCACTTCTCCTAAAGGTGTAGAGCGAAGCGTTTGCAGTTTGCGCCGTTTTCCTTCGAAGAAAACGGCATTCGCAGATTTCTCCAACACCACAGTATTAGGAGAATTGCTCTAAGGTACAAAGTAGGAAGGCCCACGCACCTGAAGTGTGTGGGCCTTTTCTGTTTAACCGTTTGTTCTAATGTTAACCGTTTGTTCTAATG
>NZ_JBFRCY010000916.1:0-1518 GCF_052113305.1 Terriglobus sp. YAF25 | reverse complement strand
CTGGAGCACGATGCGCATTGCGTTTCAGATCAAGGCAATGCTGGAGCACGCGGAACTTTCCATTCAGGAAGCGACGAACTTAGCGAAGTCGTCGGTGCTCTCGAAATCGGACTCATTTACAACGACCCTCAGGGCCTTTATCGAGATCGTCACAGCCCTCTGGGACACCAGCGATCTACCCAAAGATGTACGTCGCTTGGCTGAGAATCTCATGGATCTCGCCAGCATGGTCAAGCTCGATGCCACGGCATTTCGCACGTTTCTCGAGTCAGAGGCCAGCGCTGGTCGCGGGCCGAAGATGCTTAACCTTTCACCATATGGCGCGGTGATCCAGAGTTTGATTGACCAAAAGCCGGCGGATTTCCAGAAGGGTCTACAGTATCGTCTGAAGCAGCCACCAAACCGCTTTCGCCCTGTCCTTGTGACTAGAGAGATCGAAGTTCCAGCCTCTATGAAAGGTGCAACGTGGGATAAGGCTACTCTGACCATCGGGTAACGAGCGAAATCGAACTTAGATTAGCCAAACTAGTGTCTGTACCCGAAAGTGAGGGAATAGTTGGGCTCGGCGGTTGCCAAAGAACAGTTGAGCAACGCTGGTAGCCAGCGACGTTCTCTCAGAGCTCCCTGATCGTTTCCGCTTGCGAGAACGCCGATTGGGCAACAATCAAAGCTTTATTCCTAGATTTACAAGTGAGTATTTTGGTGCCGGGAGGGGGGGTCGAACCCCCACGACCGCAAGGGTCGGCGGATTTTGAGTCCGCTGCGTCTGCCAGTTCCGCCATCCCGGCTCGATTTCTATTCTAGAGCATTACAGGGAAAATTCCCTACAACCAGCCACGCCGCCGGAAGTACCAGTAGGGCAACACCGCCGATAAAACCATCATCACGATGGCCATCGGATAGCCCAGGTGCCACTTCAGCTCTGGCATGTGCTCGAAGTTCATCCCATACAGCGAGCCCACCAGCGTAGGCGGCAGGAAGATGACGGCCGCTACCGACAGGATCTTGATAATCGCATTCTGCTGAATGCTGATCATGCCCAGGTTGGAGTCCAGCAGGAACTGGATCTGCGACAGCAGATACGCATCATGCTCCAGCAGAGACTTGATATCCCGCTGCAGTGTCTTCAGGCGCAGGGCTTCGTTACGGTGCAGAGCTTCGTTACGGTCCTGGTGCGGTGTCTCGCCGTTCTCCTCTCCGGAGAGGAAGCCGGCCGCACGCGTCAGGCTCAGCAGGCTCTCGCGGGCACGGCCTGCCAGGTCGCCGCTGCGGCCGATCTGCCGCAGCATGGCAGCCAGGTCTTTCTCCACCGCCACCTTGGTTGACGTCGCGTCCTGCGCGAAGAGCTCGCCGGCCAGAACATCCAGGCCGTTGCCGATCTCTTCCAGGATGTCGGCCACACGGTCGACTACGGTCTCCAGAAAGGTCAGCACGGCATCGTGCGGGTGCTCGATGACCTTCGGCGTCTTATCCACACGCGCGCAGAAGAGCTTGAAGGCTGTGGGATCGGCATAGCGT
>NZ_JBFRCY010000915.1:0-1521 GCF_052113305.1 Terriglobus sp. YAF25 | reverse complement strand
TCCGCACCCTTGGCGCTATGCCATCCATGCATCGACGTGCCGTCCCACAACAGGCGCCATCCGGCGGCCTTTTCTTTGGGAGAAAGGGTGTTGTTCTGCGCGTAGACGGCAGGCACGAGAAGAAGCAACAGGGCACGGGCGGCAAATGACGGTTTCATAGGAAATCAATGGTACACGCACTCAACTATCCCCTTGCAAATGCTTGACGTTCGCCTGCCCCCGCACTACGCTGATGCCAGCGCGAGGGGCGCATCCAGTCCGCGGAAAGGGCCGTGCCCACCCATCTACACAACTGAAGGACGAACCTTCTTTCAGCCTGATCTGTGCGGACTCCAGGCATGTCGTGAAAGGAGATTCGCATGTTTCCCAATCCGCAGGAAGCGCTTCCCCAACCCGCCCGCCTCAGCCTGGAACAATACCGCAAGCTCGCCAAGGACCTGGTCAAGGTCTGCAAGACCGCAGACCCAGAAGCCATCCGCAACCGCATCACCCTATGGATTCGCGAGCTGGCGCGGCACAGCGACCTCAACCTCACACCCACCCTTCCGGTTGCCGTCGAAGGTTGGATCGACCAGGTCACAACCTTCACCATACAAACACTGCTCCAGGGCAAACGCACCTGCGCGCTGACCGATGCGCAGTTCGTGATTGCACGCTGCCACGGCTTCGCAAGCTGGCCCAGGTTCGTGCAACACATCGAGCAGGCCAGTATCGTTACCTCTACGATCGCGGAGTTTGAAGCAGCCGCTGACGCCATCATCTTCGGCGACCAGGCAACGCTGAAACGGCTGATCGAGAAAAACCCTGGGCTGGCGCGGCAACGCTCCACCCGCGAACATCACGCGACCCTGCTGCACTACACCTCAGCCAATGGTGTGGAGGGCTATCGCCAGCGAACACCGGCCAACATTGTTGCCATCGCGGAGTTCCTTCTAGAAGCCGGCGCGCAGATCGATGCTGAGGCCGACGTATACGGCGGCGGATGCACCACGCTTGGCCTGGCAGCCACCAGTGTTCATCCCGAAACGGCGGGCGTGCAGGAGGCATTGCTGCAGCTCCTTCTCGATCACGGAGCGCAGATCGAAAAGCCAAACCTCGCCGGCAACGGCACAGGCGCTGTCGTCTCCTGCCTGGCGAATGGACGCCTGCAGGCCGCTGTCTTTCTTGCCTCGCGCGGCGCCCACCTCGATCTTGACGGCGCAGCCGGTATCGGCAGGCTCGATACGGTGAAGACCTTCTTCGACATATCCGGACGATTGCTGCCGTCTGCAACCCAACGCCAACTTCAAAAGGGATTTCTCTGGGCCTGCATGTACGGATGGGAAGAAGTTGTCGTCTTCTTGCTGGAGCATGGAGCAGACGTGCGCGATCCCGCAGAGACTGGCGCGACAGGCCTGCACTGGGCGGCCGGCGGAGCGCATCTTGGCATCGTCAAACATCTGCTGCTTGCCGGCTCTTCACTGGAGGAGTTCAACCGCTGGGGAGGCACGGTTCTGGAACATGCGGGATACGGCCTCGAAC
>NZ_JBFRCY010000914.1:0-1526 GCF_052113305.1 Terriglobus sp. YAF25 | reverse complement strand
ATCTAGTGCTGATAGATCGATGTGGGTTCCGGCTTGCGTAAACGATTCTGCGTGATCCACAACCCGAACGCCGGCACCCGAGGCCGCTTGTTGTTTCGGAATACCGTTCGGGAACTGCAGCGGGCTGGCTGCCAGATATCTATCGTCGATACGACACAACATGAACGTGGTGAGCGTGTCGCCAAAGACGCAGCACTAAGCGGGCAGTTCGATGCAATCATCGCTGCAGGTGGAGACGGAACATTGCATGATGTGCTTCGCGGCATCGTCGGCTCAGGCACTCCGCTCGGTTTGATTCCCTCTGGGACAGCCAACATCTTCAGTCGAGAGATCGATCTACCAACCATGCCTGTGGCCCTTGCCGAAGTGCTGATGCATGGGTACACCTTCAATGTTCCAGTCAGTGTCTGCAATGGGCACCCATTCGCGTTCGTCGTTGGTGTGGGCTTCGATGCTGCAGCCGTCCAAATCTTCGAGAAATATCAAGCACGCCACTTCGGAACATTCGGAATAGTGGCGGCTGCCCTGGCCGCGCTATGGATGCACAAAGAAAACCCTATTTCAATCCGAACTCCTCAAGAGGAGTGGGTCGCTCACTGGGTCATCGTCACACGAATCCAGCGTTTCGCGGGTGGTCTGAAGTTGACGCCACATGCAGACATCAAACAACCAGCATTCCATGTTGTCAGTTTTCAGCAAAGGGGAAGACTCAGACTTGCCCTTCAATTAGCCAGAATGCTGTTTGCCATTCACGGTCAAAGCCGCGACATTCGGATCAGCGCGTGCCAAGAGGTCACTCTTGAAGGAAGCGGATCACTTCCAGTCCAGATCGACGGCGAACTCATTGGGGAGTTGCCTTTGCAGTTAAAGTTTCTGACACTTCGAATTCCGGTTATTACAGGCTGACCCCTCTCTCCGCCCGCCCAGGCTCTAGCCTGCACGCAGGGCCGAGCGGGCCAGCCACTATGTTGATCATCTGAATAGGAGAATAAGCGTCATCAAGAAACCATCTGGCCGGGCCACACGCATCTAACGTCATCGATAAGAGTTACCGATGAATCGGCCCCTCCAACTCGTTGCTATCTTCTTTGTGATAGTGACATTTCTCATGCCGCTGTCGGAGCGCTACGATGGTTGGGATTCCGTCGGACCTACCGGCGGCGCCGAATTCTTAGCCTTCCTCATCGTCGTATTTATCCTTCTGCAAACGGCAAAAAGTGGCTCAGTTGCGAGAACGGTTGCTAACCGGCGCTCGCTCTCCTTCCTAATATGTATTTTGATTTGTGCCGTCCCATCGGTTGTCGCACAGAACGATTCCTCCACGCCACAGAAGAGCACCGCTCCAGCCGACCAGAACAAGCCCGAAACAAAGGAGACACCCCAACCGCAGACAAATCCGGCGACTCAAGCCAACCTGCCGAACGCACCCTCTTCCCTCA
The DNA here is from genome assembly GCF_052113305.1 of Terriglobus sp. YAF25. Classification (NCBI taxonomy): domain Bacteria; kingdom Pseudomonadati; phylum Acidobacteriota; class Terriglobia; order Terriglobales; family Acidobacteriaceae; genus Terriglobus; species Terriglobus sp. YAF25. The sequence continues at coordinate 87 of NZ_JBFRCY010000914.1, read as the reverse complement.
TCACCGCCAAACCGCATGGTCAGGGCAAGATTCCGCTTGAAGACATCCCTCACCCACCAGTCACGCTCAAGCAGATTCCGCTGAATG
>NZ_JBFRCY010000913.1:0-1532 GCF_052113305.1 Terriglobus sp. YAF25 | reverse complement strand
GATGCGCTTGGAGAAATAATTCCAACAGATTTTTGATGCTCCTTGCAAGGAGGCGAGTTGCCATCCTCAGGACAACAATATCGTGGAGCGATGTAAGGGGCACGGCAAAGGAGGGTTCGCCCTGTGGTGGGGCCGGCAACCGATTGCATCGATAAATTCGGCCTGAGGTGACGGAGCGGTACTGGGACCTGTCCGAGATGATCGCAAAAGAAAAATAAACATTTTTCTAATTCTTTTGTCGAATAAGGGAACCCTGATTCGACGCATAGATAGAGCTCGGACTTCGCAGACTGATGGCCTCGAATAGCCCAGCTCGCAACCCGAACGTTTCTAAGGAGACAACGATGAAATTTCTAAGCATCTACAAGGCGCCTGAACGAAACACCCCTCCCTCCCCGGAAGAGATGGCAACCATGGGCACGCTGATCGAGGAAGGTTTTACCAAGGGCTGGCTTCTCGCCACCGAGGGCTGCCTGCCTTCGGCTCTTGGTGTGCGGATTCGGCGCTCTGACGACAAGATCAGCGTAACGGATGGGCCTTTCACCGAGGCGAAAGAGGTGGTGGGTGGATTTGCTCTGTTGAAGGCGGACTCGAAGGAAGAGGCAATCGAGTTGGTGCAGCAGTTCCTCAAGGTGGTGGGAGAAGGAGAGTGTGAACTGCGCCAACTTTACGAGCAGTACTCGGGGGACCCGGCCGCTTGCTACGAGGCGGAGGCGGTAGCACTCAAGAAGTAAATCTGTGTAATCAGGTTTACCCTGGCAACGCCCAAAAAGCAAAAGCCCGGCGTTATACGCCGGGCTTTGCAATGCCATAAAGACAAACTACGGTTTCAGCTTCGCAAACCATCCCAGCTTCGAGATGTCATTGAAGATCACCATGGCCGCGAAGAGCAGCAGGCAGACGAAAGCTACCTGGTAGACCCGCTCCTTGAGCTGCTGGTTCAGGTCGCGGCGGATGACAGATTCCACAATCAGCATCAGGATCATGCCGCCATCCAGAATCGGAATCGGCAGCAGGTTGAAGATGCCGAGGTTGATCGAGATCATCGCCATCAGGCGGAAGACCGTCCACACTGAGTCGCGCGCGGCCGCGCCGATCTGCTGGCCGATACCAATCGGCCCGGAGAGGCTCTTGACCGAGACCTGGTGGGTGAACATCCGCTTCAGCACCTCGACGATCATGGTTGAGTCTTTCCAGTTTTCCTGGACCGACTGCACGACCGCCTCGCCCCACGGCAACTGCGAGATACGGAGAGGCATCTGTGCCGGGCGGAAGCCAAGGCGATACTTCTTGATGCCGTTGCCGATGTCGCCGATCTCCGGCGTGACGTTCGTTGTCAGTGTCTTGCCGTCGCGCAGGACCTGCAGCGTTGAGGTCTTTCCGGCCTGGTCGCTCAGATAAGCCAGCAGTGCGGGAACAGAGCGAAGCTGCAGGCCGTCAATCGCGAGAATCTTGTCGCCCGGCTGCAGACCGGCACGCTGCGCCGGAGTTCCTCCATCCACCTCATTGACGCCGATCGGTGCATCCTGCAT
>NZ_JBFRCY010000912.1:0-2749 GCF_052113305.1 Terriglobus sp. YAF25 | reverse complement strand
GAGGCAAGAAACGCTGGAACGTTGTACTCGCAAATAAGATGGCGCGCCAACGACGAAACCGCTGGCCGCCATGATGAAGATGTGCCCGCCCAGTCGATCACTGGACGGATGTGTGCGTTTCGAAATCGAGACAGATTGGCAAGCGCGTCTATGCCGGGATGACAGCCGTTAAAGACTGGCGCTTCGAACAAGCGCGCCGCCCGCTTGCGCGCGCAGTGCAGCACTTCATGAAACTTCTCCAAGGCGAGCGGATCCACTGCCAATTGCATGAATGCACGGTGAATGGCGCAGTCCGTCTGTCGCTTGTGATGCTGAACAAAACGTTCAGACCAAGACATAAACTTCTCCTGTTTTCTAAACCGGCGAGTAAGCGGCATGCAGTAATCCGCCGAGATACAAAAACAACAAGGCCGCAACTGCTGATCGCAGCCTGCCTGTTTTGTCCGGTTTAGATAACGGAGAAGAACATCACGAGGCTCATGATAGAGCATTCGGTGATGTATTCGTCAATTCATTTCAGGGGATTCATCTCCTGTGGGCCAGCTTTGCTGGCTGTCTTGCGGGCAGCGAGTCAGGGTCGATGTGAGAATGCTGCAGCCGGGTCAGCCTCGTCCCCAAGCTCCATAGCCGCGATCAGACCGGTCTTCATGGTGAACACATGAAAAATCTCTCTGTCTAATAGAAGGTCTCCGTGAAGGTTCTTGACGAGTTGGTGCACCCTGACACGGACCTTGCCTCCATCTTCCTCGGTGATTTCCAGTGGCTCGACATGGGGATCGAACTCTTCCCACTGCCGAGTCCAGTAGGCGCGGATCTCTTCCTTGCCTACAGCTCTGCCGCCCTCCGAAACCTTGGGCCAGTTCACATCGTGCGTCATCAGTGCTAAGACACTGTCGATGTCACGCTTATTGAATGCAGAGTACGCTTGCTCAATCAAGGTCTTCGTGTCTGCCATGCAACTCTCCTGTCACCCTATTTTCCTCTTCGACCCCCATAGGTGCTGAAGGTCACAAAGTTTTTGTAACCAAACCGACTAGTTGGTAGTCTACTTTGGTAATGCAAGGAGAGATGGCAGAACGCATTCTGAAGGCGGCGGAGGCCCTGATGATCGACAGAGGGTACTCGGCCTTCAGCTACGCCGATATCTCGGAAGCGGTGGAGATCAAAAAACCGAGCATCCATCACCACTTCCCGACAAAGGCTGGTCTGGCCGCGGCCGTTCTCAGAGCGCATCGCGAAAGAACGATCGAAGGAACTGAACAGCTCGACAGGCAGATCGAAGATCCCTGGAAGCGCCTTCATGCCTATGTCCAGTATTGGGAGGGGTGTATCGTGTGATGTCTTCAAGCAAGTTACAGGAGCGGCGCTCAAGCGGATCGCTGCCCCCAAACACTAAACTGCAGAGCCACATGTGTCCCTGGCTCTGCCAATTAAACCTACCAACTAGAAGGTAGAAAGGTGCTTTATGCAAACCAATTCCTTTGAATCAGCCCGCTCCCTGCGCAACCTGTATCTCGTCCGGACGGCGTTTCAGCTGCTTTGGGCCGGAGCCGTGATTTCGGCGGCGCTTACGCAGCCACATTTCGCTTCCGTTTTGCTCATCGTGTACCCACTGTGGGATGTAGCCTGCACGCTGTACGATCTCGGCGCTTCTCGGCCCACCGGCAGCGCACGCACCTCGCAGGTGATCAATGCACTGCTGGGAACCGCGACTGCTGTTGGGATCGCCTTGACGGTCTTCAGTAGAGAGGCGATCTCCATCGCGATCTTCGGTGCATGGGCACTCGGAGCCGGACTGCTGCAGCTTGTTGCCGGGCTCATTCGCCGCAAGCAACTCGGTGGACAATGGGCGATGATCCTGAGCGGTGCGCAATCGACTGCCGCAGGCGTTGCCTTTGTACTGGGCGGCCTTAGCGGAAAGCTACATGCGAAGGATCTTGGAGGGTATGCCATCTTCGGTGCGGTCTACTTCCTTATCGGCGGAGTCCTGCTGAGCCGAAAGCTCTCGCAACTCTCCGAAGCTTAGACGAGGTGGAGCGTTGCGGCCGGTGACGTTACGCTCCAGCCTGATATCCGGATAGCGATAGGTGAAAAAGCCAAAGGCGGTACGCCGGTAGTACGATGACAGCACTGACCAAAGCTGGTTTGTACACAATCGCATCGGACTATGAAAAAGAGACATCTTGAAATTGCAGCTACGGCGGCGGATACATCTTTAAACACTGGGCCAACTGGATCGAACTCTCTCTTCACGCGGCGTGAGGTACTGGGAATGGCCGGCATGGCGGGTTTAGCCGGTTTGACAGGTTTCGCACCCGGCGCCGTTGCGCAAACCAGCGGAAGACGGCCTCGGATTGCCTGTCTCGTCAGCTATTGGGGTCTGCCGACATCCCATGCAGACTGGATCGTCAATAAGCTGTTGGACGGCTATTGGTGGCAGGGCGCCCATACTCCTTCACAGGTGGACGTGGTGTCCGTTTACATCCATCAGTTCGACACGAGCTTGCTGGGGCAGAAAGTATGCAAGGCAAAGAATATCCCCATCTTTAAAACGCCGGGAGAAGCCGTCACCCTTGGCGGCAAGGACCTTGCGGTGGATGGTGTCGTTATCGTCGCGGAACACGGGAACTATCCAACCGATCTCAAGGGGCATTGGCTGTTGCCGCGCTGGTGGATCTACCAGCAGGTCATCAAGGTCTTCGAGCAAAGCAACCGTTCCGTGCCTGTGTTTAACGATAAGCATCTCTCC
>NZ_JBFRCY010000911.1:0-1537 GCF_052113305.1 Terriglobus sp. YAF25 | reverse complement strand
GAGTAGACGAGCCCGTCAGGCTCCCGGCCAGCCACTCGGCTCCACTCACGGTGGACGGGTCGGGTGAGCAAGTGCAGTGCACCAATCCACTCCGACAAGGAGAAGCACCATGAGCCCGAGTCAGATCAATCTGGTCAAAACAGAGGCTATGCCGCGTACCGCGCTGGCCAGCCTCGTGGCGGCCGTCGCCGAGGACCCGAAGGCCGTGGCGGCCGGCGTGAAGGCGTCCGTCCGGCGGTCCCAGAAGGATGACAACAACTGCATGATGGGCGGCTGGACCTCCTGACCACCCTCTGAAGCGCTGATGCGCTGAGCCTCCCGTGTGCCCGGAGTGGTCTTCTGCCCCGGGCACACACCCCCGGTCATCATCGAAGGAGAGATCCCTCGTGCACTTCATGAACATCGGCCACGCCTACGAGAACGCGGCCCGACTGATCCACGCCGTAAGCGACGAATACCCGGACGCCGACGGTCTGCACGCGGCCTACAGGGCAGCCATCTCGACGCCGCGTCTCCGTCCCCTGCCAGTCGAGGGCGAGGGGATCTCCGTTTCCTACGAGGACGGCACCTGGGCGAAGCACTGCATCGAAAACGGCATCTTCGAGAACATCTTCAAGGGCGCCGGGCCTTCGGAAGGGCCGACCAGGGAGGGGTGGGGCAATAGGGTCGCCGAGGCATTGGGCCTCATCCAGGAGATCAGCCCCGACCTCCGTCTCATGGTCGACCTATTGGTCACAGACCTCGTGGTCCTCAACAGCGGCGCGGACGGCGGTGGCTCCGCCTCCCACATCCCCGGCGTCGTGGTGATGAGCCCCGGCGCTGAGTGGGACGTCCTCGACTACGCGATGTGCCTGGTCCATGAATGCATGCACCTCAACCTCTTCGTGGCGGACAAGGTGTACGGGACCTTCACCCTTCCGTCCAGCGCACTCGGAGCCGAGGAACACCGCGCCCTGTCCGCTGTCAAGATCGGCCAGCGTCGACCGCTGGACAAGGCGTTCCACGCCGCGATCGTGACGGTCCCGCTGATGTTCATGCAGGACCGCCATGGCGTGACGACTCTGGTAGACCTCTACACCGAGTCGCTGCGGGACGCCTGCGAGGATTTGAAGAAGCAGCGCCAGATCCTCACCCAGTACGGTCAGATGCTGCTCGACGAACTGTGCGACTTCGCCGAGCACATCGACTTCGCTCACGTGGCCCGTGCGATCTCCGGCACGGACTACGCGGGCTACAGGCCGAGTGTGGCCGGCTGACCACGCTCAGTAGTCCTCGAAGAGGATTCCCGACTCTCGTGCCAGGCTCAAGGCCAATTCCATCGACCCTGGGCCTTGCACGGTTGCTCCCTTGAGGCTCGCCGCTCCGCCAACATCGATGAGCGTACAGTTCTCGAATCGGACGGTTCCCGTTTGGCCGTTAGAAAATTGCGCTCCGGTCAAGTCGCAGTTTTCGAAACGCACATTGTGCATTGATGCCGACTGGAAGTCGGCCCCCGTCATCTTGCAGTCGGTGAAAACGACACTGTAGAGCTTCATGT
>NZ_JBFRCY010000910.1:0-1539 GCF_052113305.1 Terriglobus sp. YAF25 | reverse complement strand
CCTTATGCCTGGTACAGAGGCGCAGAATCGCCTGTACCTGCCCGGTGGTCTCCGGCAGCAGAACCGCAGAGGGAGCCTCACGGAAGGCGGTAAGGCCATCGCACTCATAGGTTTGCAACTGGTTCTGTGCGGTAATCAGGCCGCGCGGACCAACGATCTCGAGAAACGCTGTAAGAAGTTCGGCCGAAAGCATGGCACCCCTAAGGATAAGGGACGGCATGAAGATTTGGTGACATCCGAACCACCCAAAAGCGTACTGTAACGAAAAAGCCGTCCAGAGCGTCAGACAACCGGACGAGGAGACAGTCATGTTGATTAAGACCACTACCGAGATTCCATCTTCGGAGATCACTCCGCAGGAGAAGTTCCTGAGCCGTCGAGGGTTTCTGGCGGGAGCGGCTGCCGTGGCGGGCGCCGGCGTGATGGCGCCACAGGGACTTTGGGGTGCAACCAAGCTGCAGACGACACCGGGAAAGTTTTCACTCAGTGAAACGCCGACGCCTCTGAAGAAGGCAATCAGCTACAACAATTTTTACGAGTATGGAGTCGACAAGAGCGATCCTGCAGCCAACGCACATCGCTTGAAGCCACGGCCGTGGACCGTGCAGGTAGAAGGGCAGATTCAGAAACCGCTGACCTTTGACATCGACACCATCATGAACTACCGCCCGCTGGAAGATCGCGTCTATCGCTTTCGCTGTGTTGAGGCATGGAGCATGGTGATTCCCTGGGTAGGCTACTCGTTCTCAGAGTTCGTGAAGGCCTGCAACCCTCTGCCAAGCGCCAAGTACATCCAGTTCATCTCGCTGGCGGATAAGAAGCAGATGGACCTGCCGGACTCGGCGGGAATCTACTGGCCATATTCCGAAGGTCTGCGGATGGATGAAGCGATGCATCCGCTCACGCTGCTTACCTTCGGCTCGTTTGGGCAGACGCTCGAGAATCAGCAGGGCGCTCCGATCCGCATCATCGTTCCATGGAAGTATGGCTTCAAGTCCGCCAAGTCGATCGTGAAGATTCGCTTCCTCGACAAGCAGCCGCACACGTCATGGAATGATCTTGCTCCAAACGAATACGGTTTCTACGCCAATGTGAATCCGCAGCACAATCATCCGCGTTGGAGCCAGGCGAGCGAACGCAAGATCGATGCTTCGCTCTTTCCCAAAACGGTAACGACCCTGCCATTCAATGGTTATGGAAGTGAAGTCGCCGGCTTATACAGCGGAATGGATCTCAATAAGAATTATTAGAAGAAATCAGCTCGTGGCTGATTGCTGCGCCTCAGCCTGAAATTAGGAAGATGTAACGAGATGCGCCCGTAACCGGGCGCATTTTCTTTTGCTCGCTACTCCGCAAGTCTCTGTGGTTGTTACGACAAAGACAGTTAAATTGCGGGAAAAGTCGAGCGAAACGAGTCACCTCTAAAGTCTCTTTGCTCCGCGCCGAAGAGTTAAGTGACGGGAAGAAGATGCTGCAAAGAGTCCCCCTCTAGCGACTGTTTCGTTTCGAGCCCGACGCTGCCGCCTGGTGGGGGAAAAG
>NZ_JBFRCY010000909.1:0-2109 GCF_052113305.1 Terriglobus sp. YAF25 | reverse complement strand
CCACAAGACCGCATACCTGGATCGGCATCACAAGCAACGTAGACAGCAGGAAGCGGTCGGAGCAAGCGTTGATCCGGTCGGAAAAACTGGCAGCAATCGGCCGCCTTTCTTCCACCATTGCGCACGAACTCAATAATCCGCTGGCGGCGCTGACGAACCTGATTTATCTCGCGCTGTCTGATCCGGCCTTGTCGGAAGAGTCTCGCGAATACCTTGCAGTAGCGCACACCCAGATCAGACGCTTGAGCACGGTTGCGAGACATCTCCCGACGCAGCGGGCGTTCGCTCAGGGAGGCCCCGCCGATCTTCACGAGATTGCGAAGGAGGCCGTCGATTTATTCGCAGCGCGGTGCGCATCCAAGGGGTGCCAGATCAGGATGGTTGAGAAGAGCCCGGCGAGGACCAGCGCTCCAAAAGAAGATGTAACCCAGATCCTGATCAACCTCCTGAATAACTCCTGCGATGCCGTAGGAGAAGGTATGGGAGAGATCGTGGTCGAGGTCTGTTCTCAGGGAGAGGTTGCCTGTATCCGGATTCTGGACAACGGGCCGGGCATCCCGGCCGAGGTTTCCACAATGACCCCCCCCCGCTGCACTTTCTCTACCGGGATGCCCAGCAACACAGCGTTAGGAGAATTGCTCTAACACGACGGAAATGGCGCCTGGACCTTTTGCCAGCCAGCCAGGCTGGATCCTCTGCGGAAAGCATTATTTCTGGCGGGTCAGGTCCTTCAACCTTTCTATGAGCGCCAGCGGATGCACGGGTTTGGCCAGCAATGGAAACTCGTAACCGTTGTCACGAGCGTCATCGAGGAGATCCGTGATTCCTGCTTGCCCGGAAAAAAGCACAATCGTTGTGGCGGGAAGCATCTTGGAGATAACGAGCGCGAGTTCGATGCCATTCATCTCCGGCATCTTGACATCGGTAAGAAGGCAGTCCGGCTCAAAGGATCGAGCTGTCTCCACAGCCTGCCATCCGCCGTATACCGGCTTTGCGTCGAAACCGGCTCCGCGAAGAATTGCCGCGGTCGTATCGGCCAGAAGTTTCTCGTCATCGACTACCAGAACCCGAATCCTTGCCGGCGAAGATCCTTTTTGATCCGATTTCGACAGGCTAAAAACAGAGAGAGCAGGCTCTGAACCGTCTGCCAGACGGACGACTGGTTGCAAATATCGCTCTATAGCATGCCGGTTAGCTATCACGCTGAGCACCATTGGGTTTCGTTGTTGTCCCTTCAAAACTGCCAAATGGCAGGTAGATTGTTACCGTTGTTCCGCTGTCGCCTCGCTCCGTACTGCTGGAGATGGAGATCTGGCCATGATGACGTTGGACAAGCTGGTTCGCTACCCATAGACCAATACCGGTTCCGAGGTTTCCCTTCGTGGTAAAGAACGGTTCAAAGACCTTGTCGAGATGCTCGCGGGGAATACCACTGCCCGTATCCCGGACTGTGATTTGAACTCCATTACGATCTACCTTCTTGGTCGGTGCAACCGTAATCGACATGGAGCCGCCGAGGGGCATCGCGTCCATTGCATTAGAAATGACATTTGACAACACCTGAATCATCTCTCCGGGCCGGACCTTAATCTTTCTCAGATCGTTGAACGTCGTTTCCAGCACAATGTTGTGCGCCTGGAGCCGGGTCCGGTAGACCGAGAGGACATTCTGGACCAGATCGTGGAGGTGGACCTCGCAGGGCGATGCGTTATCGCGGTAATAACCGAGTGTCTGCCTCGCAATGTGAGAGACGCGTTCAAGCTCGCTCTCGGCTGTGCCGAGATACTCCTGGATCTCCGCTCTGGAAGCACTGCTCTGGCGGGCAAGGAAGATAAGGTTCAACACCGAGGCGAGCGGGTTATTGATCTCGTGGGCGATGGCTGCCGCCATGCGGCCCGTAGCCGCAAGTTTTTCGGCCTGGACCAGTAAAAATTCCATCTTCTTGCGTTCAGAGATATCGCGGGCAATCTTGGAGGCCCCAATCACTTTACCTGCGTCATTGCGGATGGGCGAGATGGTGATGGAGACTTGGCGCAGATCGCCGTTCTTGCTGAGACGAGTGGTCTCGTAATGCTCTACCTTCTCGCCGGCGTGTAACTTCTCCAGGAT
>NZ_JBFRCY010000908.1:0-1544 GCF_052113305.1 Terriglobus sp. YAF25 | reverse complement strand
TTGTGCGTCAGAATGAGCTCTTGCACCCCCGACAAATCGACGTGCAGGTCATGAGCGTTCTTGATGACGGTATCCGGATGAGCTCCGGTGTCGACTAGGATCTTATGACCATTCACGTCGATCAGAGCAGCAAAACCCCATTCACCTATACCGTTCGTATCTCCGACTACCATTGTGGAGAGGATGGTGATGGTGAATGCCTGAACTTGAGGTTGCGAACGCTGCGCTTCCGCTTCAACCAGAAACCCAAAAGCAAGCGCAAGGACTGTGATCGGGACCGAGACCCAGTTTCCCAGGCCGATGATAGTCTGTCGATTCATTTGAGGTGACTCCTTTCCACTCTTGCAGAGAACATCGATTCAATCTCAGGAGCTATGGCGATTGTTGTTATGACCGAGTATGTAGCTCCAAGGAGTACGCGACCTCAAAAACGTGTGGTAAGCGTCGTCAGCCACGGCGGTGAATGCTGAACAAGCCAGCCCTCTGCCTGCCTGTCTCTGCCGGAAAGAGTGGCAATGGCAATGAGGAGCATCGCAGAACCCAGCGCCAGCTTACCGATTCTTCCGGCGTATTGGAGTTTTCCACGGACACTCAGCATGGCCGAGCGTGAGACATATGCAAGGATCACAATTGGCAATGCCGCGCCAAAGCTAAATAAGGTCATGAGGAATGCAGAGCTTGCGAGATGCTTTCCTTGACTCGCCAATACGATGGCTGCCCCCAGAGTGGGACCGACGCATGGACTCCAGATCACTCCAAGAACAAGTCCGACAACGAACTGCCCATAGAGCCCGTTTAGGTGAAGGCGCGCGAGTAGCCGGTTCCCAGCGTTACCAAAACCTGATGTCACAGCTGCAAAGCGCTCCTGGAGTGTGCTCGATAGGATGATCAGGGCAAACAACGCGAGAAACGCCGCGCCCAGTCGGCGTAGAAGCTCTGAGTTCAATCCGAGCGCCGAACCCGCCCACGCAAGCATCGTTCCGATGGCCCCGTAAGAAGCCGCTAACCCCGTTGCCAAAGCAATCGGCGCGCGGCGATGTGCATTCATTGCAGAACTCAGCAGAATCGGCACGATAGGTAAAACGCACGGCGACAACGTCGAGAGTAATCCTGCTAAAAACGCGAAGCTGTAGGACGTGAGGGTCGAAACCATTTCAGTGAACCACCCGTTCATCTAATGCGCGGCTTAGGGGGTGACCTTGTCACCCAGCGATCTTGCGGAGGAGCACGTCGATGATCTCTCCAGGGGATCCATATACCTCTGCACCGCCGCCAGGTTGGAAGCGTAGTTTTGTTCCAGAAGATCACGTAGGCTAACGTTCCTGATATCGAGCAGATATGCGGTCGTTAACTCGTAACCAAGGTATTCGCGGTTGGTTTGATAAGAACAATCTTCAAATTTCGTCTGGAGATTAAGAAGGGAGTCGGGACCTTTCCCGACGTAGTCGGCATAGCCCTCCCTCAACCATTTAGGAAGGCCGTGATAGCTCCGAACGCCGATATAGGAAATGGTCAGGCTATGTGTGACCTCATGAGACATGTAG
>NZ_JBFRCY010000907.1:0-1548 GCF_052113305.1 Terriglobus sp. YAF25 | reverse complement strand
ATATAGCCTACCCGAGGTTGCGCAAAAGTGGTTTGTTTGGTTCATGATTCACCTCGGCAGAACCATGTTACCTGCGCAACATGATTGAATGGTGAGTCGTGGAGGGAATGGGATGCGCCGCTTTGCTGTAATCGCCCTTGGATTGAGTGTAGGTGTGGCCTGGTGCCAGGCTCCAGCAAGTGAACAGAACCCCGTACCGGAACAGCAGGTGGTGAAACCTGCCGAAGCCGCCGCCCCGGCGACGCCGGTCTCGGTCCCCGTGCAGAAACCCCCGGTACCGGACCAGATCTCCATGCCGACCGACAAGACCATCGCCGGCCTGCAGGGCCGCGTCCTGGACTTCGCCCAGCTCAGCCGCTATCGCGAAGACAATGCCAAGCTCGCGCCTCCGGCTCCCGGCGAAAAGCGGGTAGTCTTCTACGGCGACTCCATCACCGACGCCTGGGGACGCCGCGGCGGAAAGTTCTTTCCCGGCAAACCCTGGATCAACCGCGGCATCAGCGGACAGACGACGCAGCAGATGCTTATCCGCTTCGAGCAGGACGTCGTTCATCTGAAGCCTGTTGCTGTGGTTATTCTTGCGGGAACTAACGATGTCGCCGGCAACACCGGCCCGGAAAACCTGCAGATGATTCAGGACAACATCACCARCATGGTGGCCATCGCCAAAGCGAACAACATCCGCGTCGTGCTGGCCAGCGTGCTGCCGGCAAAGAAGTTCGGCTGGAATCCTGACGTCCAGCCCGCCGAGACGATCCGCACACTGAACCAATGGATCGAGCAGTACTGCGCGAAAGAAAAACTCACCTTCCTGAACTACTATCCGTCCCTGGTCGACAACGAAGGCGGCATGAAGGAAGATCTCGCCGCGGACAAGACCGTACATCCGAATGACGCCGGATATGCCGTGATGGAGCCGCTGGCGCAGGCAGCGGTTGAGAAAGCACTGAAGTAAGAGTTAAAAGTTAAAGGTTTGCAAGTTAAAGCGTTAAGGCATGGGCAGCAAGAACATTGTTCTTTCACCCATGCCTTCGCTTTGTGTTTTGGTGAGGCGAATCATTCGCCTTGCCTATGCGTTAACGCTTCAACTTTTAACTTTCAACTTTTAACTCTTACTTCAGTCCAGACTGGTGATGAATTGCTCAAGCAACGAATTGAATCCTAGAGGCTGTTCGAGATTGGGCAAGTGCCCAACACGAGGCAGGACCGCAAGGCTGCACCTGGGAATCAGAGCCTGCATGGCTTGCCCCTGCGCTTCGGACGAATAAGAGTCTTCATCCCCAAGCACGATCAGACACGGAAAGGTGAAGCCACGCAGGGCATCGCGGTAGTCGCGACGCATCGCGCGCCCTCTCACCGCGGCAGCCGCAGACTGTGGGCGGGTGGCGCAGATCATGCTGTACACCGACGCAGCAAGGTGAGGCATCGCCGAGATGGAGCTCTTGCCGATCAGTCTTGGCAATACCTCACACCCCACGAGCGCCATTCCGTCTTGTTCCATTCTTTCCGCTGTTCGGAGGCGGTCGGCGACGCCTTCTTGTGTCTCTG
>NZ_JBFRCY010000906.1:0-1550 GCF_052113305.1 Terriglobus sp. YAF25 | reverse complement strand
GGCCTGCGTTCTGCGGACCACGCAGTCCCTTGCCACCAGAGAAGCACACCAGGTCAAAGCCCATCTCCGTGTACTTCCACAGATTCGAAATCGGAGGAACATCGGCGGCGGCATCCAAATGGCACGGCACACCATGCTCATGCGCAACCTGCAGCCAGGTCTCGCGATCGATAATTCCGGGCTCCGACTCCGGTCCGGCGGAGTTGAAGTAGTTGGTCATCACCGTGCGTTCACTGAACGCGCTCTTGTACTCTTCCAGGCTTCCTACCTCGCGGATGGTCACACCGCAGATCAGCATCGCATGGTCATACTCGTAGCGATGCTTCTTCTGCACGATGACCTCGTAACCACGCTCACGCGCCTGCAGAGGAATCTCATTCGACTTCAGATTTCCTTTGGCCGCGACGCACGCAGCGGTGCCCAGCGTAAGCGCTGCTGACGCACCGGAGCTCACCACCGCGCCCTCGCATTTCAGGCGCTTAGCGATGTATTCACCCGAGGCGCGCTGAAGATCTTTCAGACGGACGGGATGATGCGCCGCCGCGGCCACAGCACGCTGTACTGGAGGCGCCATCACCGCGGCCGTCAGATAGGTATAGGTGCCGGCGGCGTTGATGATCTTCGCAACGCCAAGCTTGTCGTAGTAGTCCACCGCAGGTTCCGCCACCGTAGTAGCGGCGATGGCAGAGGGTGGAAGCAGAGAGGCGGCCACAGTAGCGCCAGCAGCGCCCAACAGGCGGCGGCGGCTTATCGAACGATCATCAGCACGGCGAGGCAAAGGAAGTCCCCTTTCCAGCACGAACAGGCATGTCACCTTCGGTGTGTAACTATTTGAAACGGCAAGTGGAAATCATGTCATCGGGCAGATGACCTAGGGAGTTTGGACGCTTGTTTAGATGCGTCCGAACTCCTTCACTGCGGCCACAATCGAGTGCAGCTTTTCGATATAGGGATACATGGCATGCTCGGTCTGATCGAGCTTCTGCGCGCGGATCAGCACCTCGACCGCCTTGTCCTTCGGAATCACCACTACCCCGTCCTGGTCAGCGGAAATGATGTCGCCTGGATTGACCTTCACGCCATCGCAGACGACCGGAACATTCATCCCACCGAAGCGGTAATGGCTGACTGAGGTCGAAGGCACTACGCCAGTGGCATAGACGGGAAAACCGATGCGCTTCAACTGCGGCAGATCGCGCACACCACCGTCAATCACCGCCCCGGAGAATCCGCGCGACCACATGGCCGTACCCATCAGGCCGCCCATGCCGGCGATATCCGCGCCGTCCTGCACCTGCATGACATAGACACTGTCCTTGCCGCCGCTGTCGATCGCCTGCAGCATGCCCTGTAACGCATTCGGATCGTTGTTCTCCTGCTTGAGGAGCTGCACCGTCAATGCCGTTCCGACGAACTTGGTCGGGAAGATCGACTGCATCTTGTGCGACATGTAGCGCTTTTCATGCAGCACCTGCTCGACCGCGTCAGAGACGGAAGCGGCCTCCACATGCCGATAGCCGTCCAGAACCAACTCAGGGCTCTTCTGCAGC
>NZ_JBFRCY010000905.1:0-1552 GCF_052113305.1 Terriglobus sp. YAF25 | reverse complement strand
TCCATGCACCATCTCTCGTCCACCCGCAGGCGAGAAGTACAGCACAGATCTCTCCTCCATGGTCTTCTGGTGCAGGAAAGCGGCAGAAACATCGCTGCCATCGATAGGAAGTCGAGGCGTGTCCAGGCTGCACCATTTGGCGAGTGTCGGTAAGACATCAAGGTGGCTAGTCCATGCCTCGCATGTCACTCCCGCAGGGACGTGCTTTGGCCATCGAACAAGAAAGGGGACACGCACGCCACCTTCGAAGGTAGAGCCCTTGCGCCCGCGAGTATTGCCCGGCGAACCCTGAAACCACGGCCCGTGATCGCTGGTGAAGAGCACGATCGTGTCGTCGTGCTGTCCACCTCGCTTGAGAGCGTCCATCAGTCGGCCGACACTCCAGTCAATCTCTTCGACAGCATCTCCATAGGCGCCGAATGCCGAGCGTCCTCGAAAGGCCTTCGATCCTCGCGCCGGGTCATGCGGATAGGAGTAGGCAAGATAAAGAAAGAATGGTTCGGATGCCCGCTGTGTAAGTAGCTTGAGTGCCTCTTCTGTGTAGCGTGGCGTGAGCTCATCACGATCCGTGTCGCTCTCCAGCGTGTCGCCGTTTCGCATCAGCGGGAGCGGCTGCATATCGTCGCTATAGGGAACGCCATAGAAGGAGTCAAAGCCTCGATCTGTCGGGAGATATCCGGCTTCATCGCCCAGATGCCATTTGCCAATGGCGTGCGTACGATAGCCCTTAGCCTTGAACAGGTTCGCAAGTGTCTGCTCCTCCCGTGCCATGGCAACTTTGGCATGTGGAAACAGAGCGCCCGGCGTGTGGCTGCGAGCCGCATAGCGGCCAGTAAGCAGCGCAGCTCGCGATGCCGAACAGATTGGATGCGCTGCATTATGCCGGGCGCATCGAACTCCTTCCTCCGCCAGATGGTCCAGGGTTGGAGTCGGGAGCTTCGATCCGTATGACCCGAGGTCTCCATATCCCAGGTCATCGCAGATCATGAGAAGGACGTTTGGCTGCTTCCTCTGTGGGGTCGCAGTGCTGTGGAGTCGTTGCGATGCACTTGCCTCAGCCTCTACTGATACCGCGGGTGCGAGGATTGAGGCCGTTAGCGATTTCAGGAAATCTCGTCTGTTATTGCTCATGTCTTCCACAGGGAATTTTAGAAGTGGAGTCTGGGGCGTGCTGCCGGACAACCTCTGTGTGAGTTGCTCAGAACCGCCCGGGTGCCCAACCCTCGCAACGCTAGGGTTGGTTAGGAACACCCCAAGTCTCGAACAAACGCAAAACGAATATCTCGATACATCGCTAGATATTCCGGGCACACCGGAAGCTCATATGTGAAGTTGAGCTATCTGGCGTATTCGAACTGCGTGCAGCGACGCGGTATCGATTGCAATAGGACTTGTGGCACAGGAAAGATCCGCCCTTCATCACCTTGTTCTCCCCGCTTTCAGGTCCTTTCGGATTGATGAGGCTGCCGGTGAGATGAAAGTCGGTGCTGAACCAGTCAGCACACCACTCCCAGGTGTTACCTGTTGCTGAGTAGAGGCCGTATCCATTGGG
>NZ_JBFRCY010000904.1:0-1554 GCF_052113305.1 Terriglobus sp. YAF25 | reverse complement strand
AAGGCATACACCGCGCACATGGCATTGGATTTGTGCGGCGGTAACGCGACGAAGGAATAGTAGAAGTTCTTCGCCTCCCGCTTTGCAATGGCCCGGCACTGCGTATAGGCCTGCTCTACAGAGATACTCACGCGACCATCTTCTCCACAAATGCGCGGCCCAATAGCTTTACCTTGGCCGCCTTGGTCACCACCGGACGCCGTGTGAGCGTGTCATATCCCTGAGATTCAATCGCGTTCAGGATGCTCTCTCCACCGCGGCGGAAAAGACGCAAGGTCACGGCGAGTTGCTTCTCCACACCACGCTCGAGGGCTGCTCCCTCGTTAAACATCGCGCGTGTCTCAGCGACAAGACCGCGCATCATCTCCCGGAACTGCGGTGTGACGCGGCGAGCCGCAATCTGCTCTTCCGTTACGCCGAAGCGCACCATCCAGTCCTGCGGCAGGTAGACACGTCCACGGTCCCAGTCTTCGCCGACATCCTGCCAGAAGTTCGCCAACTGCAGCGCGGTACAGATCCTGTCCGAGAGCAGATTCAGGGATTCGTCGTGATAACCGCAGGTATGCAGGATCATGCGGCCAACGGGGTTCGCGGAATACACCGAGTACTCCTCCAGCTCGGCGATCGAGGCATGCCGGGTCTTGGTCTGATCTGCCTTGAAGGCCGCCAGAAGATCCAGGAACGGCTGCATGGGAATCTTCCGCTCGCGTATGGTCTCGGTCAGCGCAACAAAGATGGGATGCTTCGTCTGCTCGGGAGCCTCATAGCACTCGCGCAGCAGTACACCCCACTCTTCGAGCAGGCGCATACCGATCTCCGGAGTGGCGACCTCATCTCCAAGGTCGTCCGAGGCACGGCAGTAGGAGTAAAGCGCCTCGAAGTCAGTCTTGAACTCCTTCGGCAGGAACCACGTCACGACGTGAAAGTTCTCGTAGTGGCTGGTCGCCAGGTTATGGCACCACGCACGTGCTTCTTCCACCGTTGGGCGCGCTGCGGGCATGACGTACTGGGCTGGAGCGCCTTCTAACATGACACTCCTTCTGGAAAGACGGCCGTCTTGATGTCTTTCACTCCCTCAGCAGAACGCACCATCATCTTGCGGAAGATCTCCGGAACGTCTGCCAGACCGGCGCGGCCCGTAATGTATTCGGCACACTTGAAACGCCCGCTCTTGATCAGCTCGAAGGCAGTCCTGGATGTGGCCGGGGTGTGATGGAAACTCGCCTTCAGCGTGATGTCGCCATAGTGCAGGCGGTTCGTGTCGAGCTGTACCTTTGTTCCGCTGGGAGGACCGCCAAAGAAGTTAACTGTACCGCCCTTGCGGACCATATCAACGGCCCACTCCCAGGTCATTGCCGTCGCTACCGCTTCAATGGCAATGTCCACGCCACGACTTCCGGGCGTCAGCTTGCGGACCTCTGCGATGGCGTCGACCCCGTGAGCAATCTGGACGACGTGCCGCGCTCCGAAGACCTTCGCGGTTTCGATCTGATCATCGCGTTTGACGACAGCAATCACCTCAACGCCGGCAATGTCCGCCGCATGCATAAACAT
>NZ_JBFRCY010000903.1:0-1556 GCF_052113305.1 Terriglobus sp. YAF25 | reverse complement strand
CGATAACGCTTGTCATAGACCTTTTGGAGCTCGAAACGTTCGATCAGGTGATCGCTGATCGTGCCGCTCTTGATAAGGTCGATGTAAAGTGCTGTCGTGTTTCCTGTGCCGAGTAAGCTTCCGGCAAGACTACTGAAGTTATTGCTGGAGCCTCCCCCGAGAGCCCGTCCTGCTAACGCGGCGATCATAACCGAACTGGAGTTTGTGTTCGCCGGTGGCATGATCATCGCCGTAGATGTGTAGCGCTTCGGGATCAGGAATGCCACTGCGATCGAGCAGGCAGCAGCGATCAGAAAGACACGCACCAGCAACCGCCGATGCCGCCATAGAATTTCGCCGTTGTGAACCCAGACCGGAGTCTCGCTCATAGCACACCTGCCACTGCTGCGGTGATCGCAATGGATGAGGCCAGTTGTGCCGTCGTCAGGAGATTGCGCCAGAAAAGAGACGCTCCAAGGATCTTCTGCGGGACGACAACCACATCGCCCGGGCTGAGCTTGGTAGAGAGAACACTGCGCGGTAGGAAGCCACTGTCGCGTCCCACGACGGAACCATTGGCGCGGATGATGAAGATCCGCTTTTCATTCGCAACCTCGGTAACTCCGCCTGCACGGCGGAGATACCAACCGGCGGACTTACCTTCGGCAAAGGTGATTGCTGTGGCGTTATAGACCTGCCCGTTCACGAGCACAAAACCAGGCCGCTTAGGAATCCGGAGGACGTCACCGGCGCGCACCTCAATATCCGCCGCTGTTCCCTCCCATGAGGCGATGTCGGTGGAGATATGGATGACGAGGCGGCCGACCGCAGGTTGGGTCTTCAACCGGTTCAGCACCTGCTCCTGTTGGGCTTGAATGATCTGCAGCGTTGAGGACTGATCGTTGGAGGATACTGCGGGTGCGAGCCGGGCAGCAGAAGAGCTCGTCTCGATCTGGCGGATCAGCTCCTGACGGCTCTTTTCTTCAAGTACTCGAACCTCTTCACGAATGAGGATGGCTCCAGCTGGATATGCTGTCTCGCGGAAGCCTCCGGCTCTCTTCAGAATGGAACTGAGCCGTTCTCCCTGTTGGATTCCGTAAGAACCTGGATAGGAGACCTCACCTTCCACCGTGATGGAGGCGGCGATATCGTTCCAGCCTGCGATTTGGTGGATCGTCAGCACATCTCCGGGACGAAGCACAACATCGGAGGAGCTCTTTCGTGTTGTGACGGCGACTCCGATGGGGATCGAAGAACGCTGACTGATGACGCGGTTCCCATTCGCGATCTGATAACTGGTAAGGTCAGCAGCTTCCAGCAGGGCATCGCGCTTGAAGCCGCCCGCGGTGCGGACCAGGTCTGCCGCGGTCATCCCTTCGGAGAGCGGGTWGATCCCTGGACGCAACACCTCTCCGGCGATGGTTACGCGGGGAGCATCTGCCTCATATCTTCCAAAGACGCGTATTGTATCGAACGGCTGGAGCGTGAGATCGACATTACCGGCGAGTGCCTCCGGGACGCTGAACTCGATCGTTGTTGGCCGCAGATCGGGAGCCTGAAGCCGTACGATTTCGCCC
>NZ_JBFRCY010000902.1:0-3382 GCF_052113305.1 Terriglobus sp. YAF25 | reverse complement strand
GACGTTATGGGCTTCGGTTTATCCAGACCGAAGAGCCTCGTGTTGCTTCAGTAGTCGTCGACACCAGGGAGTCGAAATCGTCTGGAGAGGAAACGGACCTCAAGTCGCCCCTTTTCCCTGATTCGGAAGAACTTCCTGCCGCAGAAAGCCCCGTAGAGGATCAGAGGTGGCCGCGTTTTTCAAGGGTAAGGATATCCGTGTGGGTAGCGGCGATCACAGCCACCGCCTCCATTCTCGGTATCGTCGCCTGGGTCTTGATCGCTAAGCATTTCAATGCCCGGCTTCAAACCACCCATGCGGAACTTGCGTTCTCGCCAGACGCGCAAACAGCTCCTGCTCCCGAACTGATCATGGCCGGTCATCTGGGTGGTCCATATATAGATCACGACGGAAGATCCTGGGGAGGAGACCGTTTCTTTAAAGGGGGAGATGCGGTAGCTCTGAAGCTCCCTTACATTCTGGGGAGCAAGGACTCCATCGTCTATGAGACCGCTCGCCAGGGCGAATTCAGCTACGACATCCCCGTTGCCAGCGGGAAGTACGAATTGCGACTGCATTTCACAGAAGCTAACTTTGGACCGGGCACATATGCGGGCCGGGGTGGGGACAGCAGCAGGACGTTCTCAGTCCTGCTCAATGATCAACCGCTTTTGACGGATTTTGATATCTTCAGCGACGCCGGTGGGAACTTCCGCGCCTTCGAGCGTGTGTTCAAAGGCATCGCTCCAGCCAGCGATGGGATGATTCATCTCAAATTTCTACGAGGGTTCGATCAGCCTATCGTCAATGCGATTGAAATCGATCCGGAACGCGGCAAGGGGATGAACCCCATCCGAATTGTGGCTCAGGATAACTCCTATATCGACCAATCAGGAAAGACATGGCAGTCCGATCGATATGCAATCGGTGGCCTGCTGGCCACGCATAGAAATCCGATAACGAACACGACCGATCCGCATCTTTACGATGGGGAACGCTTCGGACATTTCACTTATCAGATACCTGTTGCCACGGGCCGCTATACGGTAACACTGCATTTCAGTGAGACATACTTCGGCTCAGAATCGGCTCAGTACGATGATTCTTCCCGGGTCTTCGACGTCTATGCCAATGGTGTCGCGTTGCTACGGAACTATAAGATCCTGCAAAAAGCCAGCGGACCAAACAAAGTGGTGAGCGAAACTTTTCGCGGCATCGAACCGAATGCCGCAGGTCTGATCGTACTGAGTTTTGTGCCCGACAAGAACTATGCCTGCGTCAACACCATCGAAGTGACAGATGAAACCAACTAGATCCTGCACTGAATRAATTCAGAAGCAGGAAACGCTTCGAGAGCTTTGTCCTTCCATAAACGCGTCGGACCACCGGCACGCGTTACACGCCGCAGATTGTGCAGGACGCTTATCAACGTACGCCTGATAGAACTGGATACTGTTCGCAACCGGAACTATCTCATCGTCGGTCGTCGAGAAAAGAAAGGCGGGGGGACTATTCGGCTTTACTGCCGATGCGTTGGATAGCTTCTGCTCCAGAACAGGATTTTCATTCGTTCCGAGCAAGTTTGTTTTCGAACCTGGATGAGCGATACCTGGCATCATCGAAATTACTGGATACGCGAGGATCCCAAAATCCGGGCGAGCGCTTTGCATGTCAACAGAATCCTCACTGACACCCGCCGGTAAAGGAAGATGTTCGTCAAAGTTTGTCATCAGGTACGAAACGATGTGCCCACCCGCTGAAAATCCCCAGACGCCGATGCGATCTTGGGAAATGCCATATTTCGATGATTGTGACCGGATGAGGCGTATCGCTCGTAACCCGTCGAGCATCGGAGCGGGATATTGATAAGGCGCGACGCGGTAGTGGAGAACGAATGCGGCCACACCATGCTTTACCAGCCACTGAGCGACATCAGCCCCTTCATAGCTCATTATCCATATCGAGTTCATGCTTCCAATAGGTCAGCTTGGGTGCGAGATGATTTCCATTGATCAGCGTTTCCTCGTTGATCGCCGACGCGCTGCCTGATATCTCTCGATTAGCCAGCGGAGTCTCGATTCTTTGTTATCAAACCGCGAGCTGAATGTTCGCCGCAAATGCAGGGCGGTCGGCTGGCAGGGTTTGCTTATCGATGATGCGGTCAATTTGAGGCGCGCCGAGGAACATCTCCGAAGAAGCTCCTCTCTCGATGAAATTTGCTAGTTCCCTGATGGTCTGGAAGCGGCATCGACTACCAGCGTTCCCGCAGGAGCCTTCATAGCCTGCAGTTTCAGACCGAGTTGTTCCTGGATAGCAGTGAACAGGTCCGGGTTTCCAGTACTGATAGGTGGCCCATCGGAGTGACCACCGAACTGAGTTTCGTTTGGGGTCCATGCCAAGGAAAAATCCCACCGACCTTCCAAACCGGTTCGATCGATTACTGGCCGGTTCAGAACGGTACGCTGCAACTCCTGAGCCAGATCCGATACTCGCGCATTCGAGGCTTGGAAATTGCCACGCGCACTGAAATGCAGTGCGGGAAGACTGTCTGGTCCTCCGTCGCTCCTTCTAAGCTTGGGTCCATTCTGTCCCAATACCAACGCAAAGATGGGTAGCTCCTTCTCTTCCCGATGAAAGCGAAGACCGAAGCGTTCGCCTAGAAGCTGGCGAATCATAGCCTTACATTGCGGATCGCCTGGAATCCCTTCACCGCGGTAGAGCATTGTAGCGTCGAACTTTTCCGTCTCAGCCCAAGACGGGGTACCCAGAAGCTGCGAACGCTGTAGTTCGTAGGCGAACAAAATCAGCTCGCCGAGGGACGTATTCACCGACTCCAGTCGTCGGCCGCGTACCCGGAAACCGCCACCAACCATATATGGATTGGACAGCTTAACCGTTGCCACCTCATACAGGTTCTCGGAACTCAGCGACTGCGGGCTTCGGGAGACGGCTTGCGCCGCAGCCTGCATGCGTGAATTGTTGAGGGCTGAGAAAAGAACAAACAACAGGACGCAGACTGACTTTGCCGGCAGAGTATTTCGAACAAGGCTCATCGAGAGCGACTCCCGAATGGATCACAGGATGGAATGCGGTTGCCACTAAGAGTAGCGCCTTACATAAAGCTCGTTACAACGTTCTTTTAGCGTTCTTTCCCGCTCACGCCCAGGATTGGTTCAAGACCGAGACCGGTACTGGCATCGACAAAATTCGCATTGCCACTGCTTAATCAGCCTTATTCAGTCCCGACACCTGGCCTTCCTTCCTGAAGTACAGGGACAAGAGCGCCCAGAATCAGCATGGCCCCCAGAATAAGAGAGGGAGAGACAACTTCATCCAGAAAAATAACGCCTTCAGACACAGCGACGACGGGCATTAGAAAGTAACGAGATGCAAGGGTGTACGG
>NZ_JBFRCY010000901.1:0-1558 GCF_052113305.1 Terriglobus sp. YAF25 | reverse complement strand
CCTGTGGTGCGAAATGGTTGCGCTCTGCGCAACATATTCGCTATTCGAGCAATGCTGCAGACCTACTTGCCTTTATCTCTCCGCCGACGCCGAAATCGATTCACATACTCACCGGCCGTTACACCCAGTACGCGAAGGAACGTACGCCGCATCGCATCGGCCGACCTGAAGCCGCAGGCATTGGCAACTTCCTTCAACCCCATCGACGAGCTGTCGATCATTTGCTGTGCGGCTTCAACCCGCATGCGGTCAACGAACTGTCCAGGGTTCATGCGCGTTTCGCGCAGGCATACACGGGTGAAGTTTCGTGCACTCATCCCCACGCGCTCGGCCAGCTTTTCAACGGTGAGGTCTTCGCGCAGATGTTCCAGCATCCAGACCTGCAACTCGCGTAACGGTTGAGAATTCACCGCCTGGTGCGAGAGCATGTGGCTGTACTGCGATTGTCCCCCCGGCCGCACCAGGAACATGACGAGGAAGCGAGCCACCCGCAGTGCGGCTTCATGCCCGTGATCTTCTTCTACAAGAGCCAGGCATAGATCGATACCAGCGGTGATGCCCGCGGAGGTATAGATCGGTCCGTCCTTAAGGAAGATGGATTCGGCTTTTACTGTTACTTCAGGAAACTCTTTGGCCAGCCGGTCACAAAAGTTCCAGTGCGTGACGGCGTTTCTTCCATCCAACAGACCAGCCTTGGCGAGAAGGAAGGCTCCGGTGCAGATGGCGGCGACACGTCTTGCTTTGGCGCCTGCCTCAGCGATCCAGGAGATGAAGGCTTCGTCATAGACGCCGTTCTCCGCGCCGGGACCTCCGACGACGACCAGAGTGTCGATCTTCCCCGTGATCTCGCGGATGGGAATGGCGTTGGTGAGGGCGAAGCCGCGGTGAGTTGGAAGAGTATCGCCGGTCCCCGGATGGGCAAGCTGTACCTCGTATCCGGGCACATTGCTGAAGACCTCCAGTGGTCCGGCAACATCGAGAATCTGCACCGGAGGAGGACCGACGATCACAACCTTCTTCATACCGCGATTCTAGGGCGTTTTCCCTGTTGCTGGGTATCCCGGAAGAGAAGGCGAACAGCTTAGCCTCGCCACATGGAATTACGGATCACACCGCAGAAGTTACCGCGCTTGAAGTTCGGGTCCTTGTCGGCGAGCACATCGGCCTTCACATTGCCGAAGGTAGTCTCCGGCTTGTGATGGATGCCGTCGTAGAAAGCCTGGAGGATATCTTCCTTGAAGTGTGGCGTACGCGGAAAGGCGCTGACGACGGACTCACGGTCTCCGTCGGCAAAGCTTGCATAGTCGATGCCAAGTACGTCCATCTCGACGCCAGCGGTTACCAGGGCAACAACCGGATGCATGTACTGCGGAATGCCCGGCGTGGTGTGTAGTGCGATGGCTGTCCAAACGTGATCGATCTCCTGCTCCGGGAGCTCGTGGCTGCGCAAGAATTCGCGCACAGCATTGGCTCCGTCCACCTCGAAGCGGTCGTGAGCGCTGCTGTGGGACGGCATCAAACCGATGTCATGGATCATCGCTCCCGCATTGAGAAGCTC
>NZ_JBFRCY010000900.1:0-1560 GCF_052113305.1 Terriglobus sp. YAF25 | reverse complement strand
ATGTCCCACTCGTTCTTGTCGACCGGTTTACCCACCTTGGCCCACTGGCGCTGGTCTTCGAAAAGAGAGGCTCGCAGCATGTTGCCGAAGTAGTCATCAGACTTGACCTCCAGCTTTGAGTWGTCGCGCCACGTGTCGGGATACCCGATCTTGTTCCGGACCAAGTGCAGTTTTTCGACGGCGCGCTGCTTGGTGGCGTCGCTCATCCAGGTCAGGCCTTTGATCTCCCCGGCCATCGCCTGCTCGATTTCGTCAGTCATCTTCACGGTCTTGGCCTTGGTATCCGGACCGAACGTGCGGCGGACAAACTCCTGTCCAAGGGCTTCGCCCAGCATGTTGTCCACCTGGCGCGTGCAGCGCTTCCACCGGGGCTGCTGTTGCTGCACACCACGCAGATACTTCGAATAGAAGTTGAACTGTGCCTCGTCAAAGTCTTTCGACAACGATGGAGCCGCGGCCGTAATCGCATGGAAACGCAGGTACGCCTTCAACGCCGGTAACGGCTCCGCAGTCAGTTCCGTCTGGAGCGTTTTCTGGAAGTCAGGCTGGTTCACATTCAGCGACTTCACTCCGGGGACATTCTGCGCCACAAAATAGCGGTTCCAGTCGATCGACGGCGTCAGCTTGCCCAGATCCTCGACCGACATCTTGTGGTATTCCTTGTACGGATCGCGGCGTTCGACGCGGGTTAGCGAGGCCTTTGCGAGAGCGGTCTCGATCTTCATAATCGCGGCAGCGTCGGCCTCAGCCGTTGCCTTCGGTTCTCCGGCGAGCGCCAACTGCTGTGCAATGTAGGCCACATACTTCGTCCGGGTGTCTTCGCTTTTTGAATCGGTCTTGGTGTAGTAGTCTCGGTCGGGCAATCCCAGGCCTCCCGCGGCGATAAATGCGATCACCCGCGAGGAGTCACCAAGATCCTGCCCCGAACCGGATCCGAAGAAGAAGTTTCCCACTTGTTCGTGGTGTAGCACTGGAAGATAGGCGACCAGTTCTTCCCGCGTCTTCAAGCCGTCGATCCGGGCGAGCAGAGGCTTCAGAGGGGCCAGGCCACGCTTGTTAATCGAATCTTCATCCATGCAGGCCCCGAAATAATCGCCGACCTTCTGCTCGCTTGGCGTGCGATTTGCGGCCTTCGAGGCATCCACCAGGATGCCCCACAGAAACTGGAGATTGTCCTGCGCCAGCTTGCCATAGACACTCYATCCGGCCTGGTCCGGAGGAATGGGATTGTTCTTCATCCATCCGCCGCAGGAGTACTGGTAGAAGTCCACGCACGGATCGACCGACTTATCCATATCGGCCACGTTCAGGCTGGGGGAGTACGGCATCGCCTGCAACGGCTGCAGGGATGTCGATTGCGCGGCTGTCGATTGCGCAAAGACAGCACCTGCCAGGCCACACCACAACGCCACCACCAAACCAAAGCGCAAACGCATATCGTTCTTTCTCCTTTTTAGACACTTCATCCTAAGCATTTTTCCTGTTGCTGGGTATCCGGGAAGAGGAATTCAGCGGCGTTTTCATTGCGGAAAACGCCCATAAATGCGGAGACCCTACACT
>NZ_JBFRCY010000899.1:0-1561 GCF_052113305.1 Terriglobus sp. YAF25 | reverse complement strand
CAATCACGTCGATGCCATGCAGTAACAGCTCGCGCCGCATCGATTCTGAAACAGCCTCCAGCCCAAACTTGGACGCAGCATAGGCGCCCAGGAAGGGCGAAGCCAGCTTCCCGGAGACGGAGCTGACGTTCACAATACGTCCGGGCGGCCCGGTACGGCTGCGGTCAGCACCCAGCAGGGGAGCAAAGACCTGGCTGAGGCGAACCGGGGCCACCAGATTCACCTCGAGCTGACGCCGGAAGTCGTCGATCGGCAGATAGGTTAGGGGACCATGTACGGCGATGCCGGCGTTGTTGACCAGCCCAGCCAGCGTCTCTCCTCCAAGCGCGGAGCGGACCTCCTCCACGGCTGGCTGGATAGAGGCCTCATCCGTGACATCCATCAGCAGGGGAGTGCACTCTGACGGCAGCATGTGGAAATCTTCCTGCCGGCGGACGGTGCCGAAGACGTGGAATCCATGCCTGGTGAGGAGCTTTACCGTAGCGAGGCCAATGCCGCTGGAGGCTCCGGTGACGACAACCGATCTGCGGGACATGCCGCCAAGCCTAGAGCATTTTCCTGTTGCTGGGTATCCCGGAAGGGTATGCAGCGGCGTTTTCATTACGGAAAACGCCCATGAATGTAGAAGCTCTACATTACACCTACAGGAAAATGCTCTATCGCATTTGCCGGACAAAGAAAAACGGAGCGCCTGAGGCGCTCCGTGCTTGCGAGAGTGCAAGAAATCTTTTGAAGTGTTTTCCCTGTTGCTGGATAACCCGTGAGGGGCGCGCAGCGGCGTTTTCATTGCGGAAAACGCTCATAGATGCGGAAGCCCTACATTGCACCTACAGGGAAAATGCTCTTAGCCGACGACTTCGATACCCATCGAGCGGGCCGTACCCTTGATCGACTTGATCGCGGTTTCTACGGAAGCGGCGTTCAGGTCAGGCATCTTCTGGATAGCGATCTCCCGAACCTGGGCCTCGGTTACCTTACCGACCTTGTCCTTGTTCGGCGCGCCGGCGCCCTTCTGAATACCGGCAGCCTTCTTCAGAAGATTGGCGGCGGGGGGCGTCTTGGTCTCGAAAGTGAACGAACGGTCAGCGTAAACCGTGATCACGACCGGAATAGTCATTCCGGCGAGTTCTTTATTCTGCGTGCGGGCGTTGAACTGCTTGCAGAACTCCATGATGTTGACCTGCGCCTGACCGAGGGCGGGGCCGATCGGCGGCGCCGGGTTGGCCTTACCGGCCTCAACCTGCAGCTTGACGTATCCTTGAACCTTTTTCGGTGCCATGTTGCTTGTCCTTCGTGTCTGCGCAGGGCGCAGACGTAGATTTCACTTCCATGCTGACTGCCGCGGGTGAAGCCCCCGCCGCCAGCGCGGCCCGGTGGTAGAAGACACCAGGCAAAACCCTTCGTACTAGACGATCTTGTCGACCTTGGAGAACTCGATCTCGACCGGTGTTGAGCGGCCGAAGATCGAAACCATGACTTTGAGCGTCTGCTTGTCCTCGTTGACGTCATCCACCGTGCCATTGAAGTTCGCAAACGGCCCTTCGGTGATGCGTACCTGCTC
>NZ_JBFRCY010000898.1:0-1788 GCF_052113305.1 Terriglobus sp. YAF25 | reverse complement strand
GAACTGCGCCGACCGGACCGGAAAATGGGATGTCCGACAGCGCCAGGGCGCAGGATGCCGCATTGATGGCGACGACGTCAGGATCGTTTTCCTTGTCTGCGGAATAAACGAAGCCAACCACCTGCGTCTCATTGCGGAAGCCTTCCGGGAACAGCGGACGGATGGGACGATCGATCTGGCGTGCAGTGAGAATCTCCTTCTCCGAAGGACGGCCCTCACGCTTGATAAAGCCGCCGGGAATACGTCCACCGGCATAGGTAAACTCGCGATACTCAACGGTGAGCGGGAAGAAATCAATACCTTCCTTTGGCTCCGGGCTGGCAACAGCCGTGCCGAGGACTACGGTATCGCCGCTGGTCGTCAGCGCAGCGCCTGAGGCCTGCTTCGCAATCCGTCCCGTCTCAAATGTAATTCGCTTGCCGCCGGCAAGCTCAACAGTCACTTCCTGTTTCATCTAGTGTTCTCTCTTTCTTTCTCTTCTGTCTTCGTCTCGAAACCTGGTGTTGTGCGTCTGTCAGACACACGACTGCAAAGACATGGCGGGCCATTGGCGGCGGCCATGCAATACAGCAAATTTGGGTTGGGGATGCCCTGACAGAGGCGCGCCTGGCTGTTCAGCTACCATCGCGCCTGTCATTACCGCGCGCTCCAGAGGGGCGGAAAAGCATAAACGGCTGCTGAAGTCCGCATAGCGGACCCCGCAGCCGTATATGGAAATTTCGTGCGCGTGGGCATAGTTACTCGTGCCGCGTAAAGCTCAACCGGAAGCAGATGATGAATCCGCTTACTTACGGATGCCCAGCTTGCCGATCACTTCGCGGTAGCGGTCAGAGTCGTTCTTCTTGAGGTAGTCCAGCAGGCGACGGCGCTTGCTGACAAGCATCAGCAGGCCGCGACGGGAGCCATGGTCCTTCTTATGGGTCTTGAAGTGCTCCGTCAGCTCGCCGATCCGCTCGCTCAGAATCGCAATCTGGACCTCGGGGCTACCAGTATCCGAATCATGCGTGCGGAATTTGGTGATAATTTCTGTCTTCTTGGCAGGTGCTAACACGGGATTACGTTGCTCCTCTACTTCTCTTCTCTTAAATTCACTCGTCTAGTGTCTTCTGTAGGATACCATTCTTGCCTTTGCCGGGCAATTTACCGGGCAGTCCTATAGACCAGGCTTTGACGGCGTCGGCACTGAATCCCGACCGCATCGAGAGGCACACGTCTCGCCTTTAGCCGCCGCAACAGGAGCAGGACAGCACTGCGCTTTTGTTCCGCGTCGTAGGTCTCGCTCTCCAGACCATAGTCGTTGTAGCTCAGAAGCGCCGCCGGGTCCGCCGCACGCGCTGCCTGAAAGGCCACTTCGATATAGTCCGGCCCCACCATTCGAAGCCAGAACGAGTTCCGCAGGCCGTCAGGGCGATTGTCCTTTACTTCGACGGCCTCATTCACAACGTCCCAGGAGTGCATTCTCCCCGTATATCGGCCCGCARCTGCCTGAATATGTTCGGTCAGTTGCCGGCGGGCCTCCTGCGCAGAATCGATCGCCTCCACCCACGACGGCAGCGAACGATGCCAGCACAGCGTGTGTCCGCGTAGACGAATCCGGTTCTGCTCCGCAAAGGTAAGCAATGCATCCGCCTGCTCGAACGAATACTGACCGCGTGTGGGCCGCAGTGCGCCCCACTTCATCGCATTTTCAGGAACAATCAGGCTGGCCTGGTCACGCACTACGGCTACGTAGTGGGGGTCCTGCAACAGTTTCGGATCCACGGCGAATCCGGTCAAAAGACGATGTTC
>NZ_JBFRCY010000897.1:0-1570 GCF_052113305.1 Terriglobus sp. YAF25 | reverse complement strand
GCGTGGGTGCAGGATTACCTGAATCTCTTCCAGACATGCAGGCCTTCCGCGGATGCTCCCCCCGATTATCTGCAACAGCAACAGGATTTTGGCCAGCAGCAGCAGAGACCACTGGTCGGTGACACCGTCTGCTATGGAACGCATCCCGTACGTGCGTTGAACTGGGTGGAAGCAACGGTCAGCGGACAGGGAGGCAGCGGCCTTTACGGCTCAAACCGTCGCCGGTCCAAGTACAAGTCCTGCTACATGAAGAAGGGCTTCACCGTGGCGGAAGCTAACGTGCTCTATGACCAGATGACGAGTGACGCAACCCGCGGTCTCATCCTGGCTATCGACTCCTACGGCGGCATGGTGAACAACCCTGCCCGCATTGCCGATACCGCGATACCGCAGCGCAACTCTATTCTGAAGCTGCAGTACCAGAGTTACTGGCTGAACGAAGCAGATGATGCTTTCCGTCTGAATGGAATTCGCCAGTGCTATAAGGCCATGTACTCTACCCCCTCGGCGGACCCGAAGTATCCGGGCTATCCCTATCCGAACGAGAACTTCGAGGGCTGCTACATCAACTATGCGGATGCCGATATGCTGGAAAGCCCGGAGTGGACCACGCTCTACTACGGTACTGGCGATCTCTATCCCCTGCTGCAACAGGTGAAGAAGGAATACGATCCCCACAACCTGTTCCATCACTCGATGTCAATCCGACCGAAGGCATGATGATGCAAGAGTACAAACCAACACGCCGCGCTGTACTGCAGGGAATCGCTGGAGCCGCCATCTGCGCCGCCCCGATGACACGCGCCTTCGCCGCCATTGGCGACGGCATCACCTTCGAGCTCGACCGCGAAGGCGGCTGGATCCATAGCATCGTTCGCGGAGAGCGGAGACACAGCGAAAAGGCTGACCTGCCCTCAGCCATGGTCTATGCCAGTGACCAGCAGGTACTGCACGTGACTCACGGATACACGACCTATCTCGGCCTGCCCGCGGGCGCTATCTCCAGCTATCGTGTCGAGCCGAGTGGCTGCCTGCAGCGGCTGACGACACAGGGTCTCTCGCTTACCGCAATGTCTCCGCACCACATCGCCATCTCTCCCGACGGCCGCTCGCTCGCCGTTGCCGCCGCCGGAGGACGTGTGTTGAACATGCTCTCGGTTACGGAAGAGAACGCCGCAGGCGAGGTAATCGCCGTCCATCGCAAGCTGCGCGGAAGCATCCCACAGGAGTTTCTCTTTGACCGCGACGGAGTCCTGTGCGTCGACAGCCATCGCTATGCGATGCTCGAAGGAAGACTTGCACGCATCGGAGGCTGACGCTTGTACCGATCTTCGATTCGCTCGATGGCCGTTGGCGGACTTCGCCGGATGGCCCTGGGCCTGACACTGTTATTGCCCGCGATCACCTGGCCCCAGAACTTCACCGAGATCAAGCCCACGCCCCAGCAAACAGCGTGGCAGGATCTCGAGTTCGGCGTCATTCTTCACTTCAGCACCAACACTTTTCTCGATCGCGAATGGGGTGACGGCACCGCATCGCCTTCCACCTTTAATCCGACATCGCTCGATAC
>NZ_JBFRCY010000896.1:0-1572 GCF_052113305.1 Terriglobus sp. YAF25 | reverse complement strand
CATCTACATCCTGACGAAGCCCCGCTAAAACAACTCCTTCCGATACAACAAAGAAAATGTCCCGCAGAAAACCCGATAAAACAACTCCTTCCGATACAACAAAGAAAATGTCCCGCAGAAAACCCGATAAAACAACTCCTTCCAGACGCCACAAAGAAATCCAGCAACTAAGGCCCACTCAACAAAGAGAAGATCCCTCACTCACACAGACTCTTYAGCCCTGGGCCTCTTCCATCTCGATTGGAAAAGGCCCAGGGCTAAAGCCCATTTCTATATTGAGCTAATAGACCGTGGGCTGAAAGCCCACGGCTCCCACCGATTCGAGCTTCGCTCGAATGCCCACATCCCTAAGGGGGCATGGGCGAAGCAGGTCCTTCGCTTCGCTCAGGATGACAACAAAAGACGGATTGCTCTCTTACGGCAGTTCCGTCTCGAAGAGCTTTTGCACGACCTTCCAGCTATCGCGCCGTTCCCGCTCAGTATTCACCACACCCCATCGGCGAATGCCATCAGCCGGTGTGCCGCGGATGAACGACCGATAGTCGTTCCAGGTCCATAGCGACGCGCCAATCATGTAGGGCCGCTGCTTCACTGCCGTCATCGCCTCGGTAATATCCGCAATGCGCTGTGGATCGTGAAGACCTGGCTCGCCCATCTTGCCGAACTCCGTCACGAAGATGGGCTTGTCGGGAAACAGCTCATGGGCGCGATCGAAGCGTCTGGCGTAGTCGCCATAAACATTGATGGAGACAAAGTCGCAGTACTGGCTTGCCTCATCGGCGCCGGTCTTCACCGCAGCATCCCCGGTGTAGCGCGAAGCGAAGGTGATCAAACGTGTTGCATCCAGGCCTAGTGTGAAGGCGCGCATGTCGCGGGTCCAGTCACGCCCTTCCTGTGTGTATGACTCATACTCGTTTCCGACGCTCCAGGCGATGACCGAGGGATGGTTCCAGTCCTGCTCCATCATCTCCTGCATCTGCTGCTTCCAACGCGCACGGATGCCGGCGTCCGCCATCTGCCATGCACTGAAGTTCCAGTTCCCTGCCTCAGGGATCAACAGCATGCCATGACGGTCCGCAAAGTCGAGCACCGCCTGTGTCTGCGGATAGTGTGCGATACGCATCATGCGCATGTTGTCCGCCAGCATATCGCTCAGGTCACGCTCCACAATCGCATCCGATTCGCGGAGGCCTTCCTTCATGTCTTCCGAGACACGGTTGGCGCCGTTCAAATGCACCGGGTTTCCATTCAACAAAAGGCGCGTCCCGCTGACCTGAATCTTCCGGACGCCGACATGTGCAGTGAACTCATCATCGGCTACCTGCAGCTTCGCGTCATAGAGGAACGGATCGCGCACGCTCCATAGATGAGCGCTGTTGAGCGTTCCCTTCCACGTGACACTGGCATCGCCATTCGCAGGCACGCTCACAGAGCGGAAGCCCGCAGTCAGGCCGGCAACTTCTCCCTTGACGGTCGCGGATGCCGCCCGCTCGCCGGCGTTGTGCAAGGTTGCCCGGACAGTGATGGTGGCCACACCTGTCTTCAAATCAGGATCGGCGTCGACCTTCACAC
>NZ_JBFRCY010000895.1:0-1575 GCF_052113305.1 Terriglobus sp. YAF25 | reverse complement strand
GCCTGAGAGCGTGCGGGCTGCCGCCATTCAGGTCAGCTATCCCCAGCTCTCTCCCCTGCGGAAACGTGTGTTGGAACGCATGCAGGCGATCCTTAACACAAATCAGGCGAATGCCGAGAAGATGCGCAGCGATCTCGCAACGATTGCTCCGAGCGAACTGCGCAGCGGACAGATCGTGCCTGACCCCATTTTGCAGCGGTTTTATACCGAGCTGTTCACATCGGGATCAGGCACACAGATCTTCAGCACCTCGTTTGTGCAATGGGCCGGTCGCGAGCTTGCTCGCCGTGCACAACCGCACACTGTGTTGCTGCGATATACACCACGCCAGCGTCATCGTGGCTTCAACGAGATGGTGAGCGATCCGGAATCGAAGGTACTGGATCCAGAAGGCTCGCTGGTCGACGCCGAGATGGACGCGTACTACAACTGGATCGAGATGGGCCGTATTGCAGCGCCCGGCAAACTGACGGTGCTGGCATGGGTAGAGGGCAGCTCCAAGGCGGTGATGGTCAGCGCGAAGACAAAGCCCAATACGATCTCCAATCAGGCTGTCACGATCGAACAGGCCCTGACGTCGTTTGCGGTGGTTTGAGTTCAGAGAGCCTGGATCGGATTGCTGGCTCTATGTCTAAACAGTCTTTGGGTGGGAGCAGCGGGCTGAAGCCCGCGCCTCCCACCTACCTACTGACCGCGATAGACGCTCCACTCAAAGATCGCAAGATCCGATGCAGGTGTGCCTGCTGCGAAGTTCAACCGTAGATAGCGCACACGCGGCAGCCGCGGAAACTCCGTTGGTGAGCCGCTCGTGCCTTCTCCGGTCTGATCAACGATTGGGAACCACTTCGTTCCATCCAGCGAACCTTCGATACGATAGCGGTAGCGCTTCCATGCGTATTCGAAGCTCACCTTCGCCGTTGTTCCCGCAATCGGTTGACCGAGGTCCAGAACAAGCCACGGAGCTTTATCCTCCGCAGCCGGTTGCCAGCGCGTCGCGTAGTTGTCGTCGAGAACTGCGCCTTCCGCGAAGTCCTGCCCCGCTGTGCTCGAGGCAGTCGCCGTTACAGGAAGGTGGCCGGCATCGCGCACGCTGGTATGCAGCAGTGCTGGTCCGGTATGTGTGGGCGTTACCTTGCGCAGTGTACGAGCTGCATCGTCGACAACCAACTCATCCATACAGAGCTGACGCAGGACCGATGCCGCCTGGAACGGCAGGCTGTGGCGGTGATAGACGATGTAGGTCTTTTCATTACGCTCGAAGACCGCATGGTGTCCGGGGCCAAGGATGTCATGCTCCTTATCGCTCACCAGAATCGGACTGGTGGCGCCTTCAAGGAATGGGCCGAATGGGTTATCAGCGACGCTATACCGCACGTTGTACGTGTCATCCGTAGTCTTGCCTTCGGAGTACATCAGGTAGTACGCACTGCCGTGCTTGAACATAAACGGGCCCTCGAAGTAGTGCCCGGGCGTAACATCCTTCGGCTCTCCGTCGAAGGTGACCATCTCGGACTTCAAGCGGACGACGAAGCAGTGTCCGTTGACCCAGTTCAATCCCGATCCCCAGTCCAGATA
>NZ_JBFRCY010000894.1:0-1955 GCF_052113305.1 Terriglobus sp. YAF25 | reverse complement strand
GGCATACTCAGAGCGGAAGAAGAGGTGACGCATACCGCGCAGATTTCCCTCGGCTTCCTCCCCGACATTGGCTGCAAACAGGATGGTGTGCGCCGGTACGAGCTGTGCTGCCTTCATGGCGGCAGCTACCGCCAGAAGCCCCGTGAGTCCGGCGACGTTGTCCGCGGCGCCGGGAGCATAGACCCGCCCCTCCTCCAACCGCGGCTCTGGCAGCATTTCATCGGGAAAGATGGTATCCAGGTGAGCCGAGAGCATGGTGACCGGACCGTTCCGGACCTCTCCGGGGAGCTCCCCCAGGACATTTCCTTCGGCATCGATCTGGACCTGCTCCAGGCCGAGTTCGACAAACCGGTCCCGGACCCACGCGGCCCGGTGGTCGCCTTCACGCCTCCACTCTGAAGAGGAGATAGTCCGCACCATTGTCGGCGGAGTTGCGCCCTGGCGAACGGAGACGTCCGGGTCGTTCGCGGCAAACGAACTGAAATCCATCTCTCCAACTACGGATGTGGCTGCCTGCTGCATCGGAGCAATGTCCAACGGCCAGCGGCAGTCCCATACGTATCGGGCAACGAGGGGAGAGCAGATGCGCTCATGGGGTGTCCCGGCGTCGCGCCGGACGAAGATGCGGTACTCATAGGTCTTACCGCAGGCCGAATGTCGCGCGTGGAAATCCTGCGGCATGATCTCTGCCTGCGTCACTCGCACACTGGTGGGTAGAGCCCGGTTCAGCGCCCGCAGCAGGTTCTGTTGCGGAATGCCCGCTTCCAGGTCGAAGGTCGCCACCTGGCCCAGGGCATGCACGCCGGCGTCGGTTCTTCCAGAACCCTGTGGCAGGACCTCTTCTCCAGTGACCTTCCGGATGGCTTCGGAGAGCAGCCCCTGAACGGTGCGTAACCCCGGCTGTACCTGCCAGCCATGGAAGTCACCGCCGTCATAACTCAGGATCAGCTTCCAAGTATTCCGAGAAAAAGCCATCTTTGCACGGTAACATGCTGCCGCTTGTGTCACTTGCTATACTCATCGCTATCCCGCCAAAGGCCATGTCCCTCGCTTCCTACGAACTCCACGGAACCTACAGGAACCTGTTTACGTATCAGCCGATGAACCTGTTGTGGAATGATTTCAATGATTTCGTAACCGGAAGCCACTCTGAAACATCTGTCACTTGGTATTCGTACAACACTTACACCGAGAAAAGGGAATAGCAGTACCACCCTCTCGCCAACCCGGAACTGCGACCCGAAAAACTAAGGCAGACCGGCGACCCTAAACGATCGCATTAGCTGGAGAGCGTAACGTGAAATTGAGACATCTGCAAGCCACAGCGAGCATTGCTTTGCTCCTGATGGGACCCGCCGCACAGTACGCTGCCGCACAGCAGCAGCAGACCGTCCCCGGAGGCGGAACGCCCGCGCAGGCACAGGCCAACGCCACTCTTCCCGCGGTACCGGAGCCTAAGCTCACAGAACCCTTTGACCTGCGTGATACGGCCCGGGATTATTCCAAGCCCAAGAGCCACCTTTTCAAGCCCTGGGCTCCTTATACCCCTATCAACGTCGGGGAACCTCGTCTCGGCAACACGCCGCGGCTCGATCAGCTTCTACGCGACGGCAAGATGTACCTTTCTCTCTCCGATGCCGTCATGCTGGCGCTGGAGAACAACTACGACATCGCCATCTTCCGCCTGAACCTCGATATCGCGGATACCGACCTACTGCGTGCACGCGCCGGCGCTACCTTGCGTGGCGTCTCTTCGGGTCTGGTTTCCAATACCCTCGGCGGCACGACGACAACAATCACCGGAGGCGGCGGTCCTGGCGGCACCAGCACCGCGGCCGGAGCAGCCGGTGCGGGCGCCTCGGGCCTGGTGCTTACCACGAACGGCGCCGGCCCAACGCCGATGAACCTGGATCCGGTACTTACCAGCACGCTACAGCTTGAGCGCGCCCGGACTC
>NZ_JBFRCY010000893.1:0-1581 GCF_052113305.1 Terriglobus sp. YAF25 | reverse complement strand
AGTTTCCGCCGGCACATGTGGACAAGGTGCTGCATGACGGCGAGTTGGTGCAGTTAGGCGGAGTGAAGTTGGTGGCCCACAAGACTCCGGGACATACGCGCGGTTGCACTACCTTCACGATGCAGGTCAGTGAGGGCGGTAAGAACTACAACGTGGTGATTGTCGGCGCGGGTGGCGCCAACTTTGGCGATGCCGGGTATGAGCTGGTGGGCAACAAGGTGTATCCGCAGATCGTGAGCGATCTGCGTAAGAGTTATGCCGTGTTGCATTCGCTGCCCTGCGACATCTTTCTGGGAGCGCATGGCCAGTACTATGGGCTGGAAGAAAAGTACCCGCGTTCGAAGACGGAAGGTGTGAAGGCGTGGGTCGACTCGGCGGGGTATAAGGCGTATGTGGATGGGAAAGAGAAGGAATTTGAGAAGCAGTTGCTAGTTGCTGGTTCCTAGTTGCTAGTTTTCTACTCCCTGAAGTTCTCTGGCAGAGAAGCAGATTTCTCCGCTCCGCTACGAAATGACAAAAAAGGAAGAAGGGCGCGGCCATAAGCCGCGCCCTTCGTTTTCAACCAGCAACTAGCAACCAGGAACCAGCAACTAGATGGGGAACGTCTTCAGCCACTCGCGGAACTTCGGTCCGAGATCATCGTGCTTGAGGGCGAACTCTACGGTGGCCTTCAGGAAACCGAGCTTGTCGCCGGCATCGTGGCGCTTGCCTTCGTAGGTGAAGCCGTAGACCTTTTCGTACTGCAGCAGGGCCTTGATGCCGTCGGTGAGCTGCAGCTCGCCGCCCGCACCGGGGGTGATGGTCTCAAGCATCTCGAAGATGCGCGGTGTCAGGATGTAGCGGCCGATGATGGCGTTCTGGCTCGGCTGGGTGCCGGGCTTAGGCTTTTCGACCATGTCCTTTACAGCGAGCAGCTTCGGGTTATTTGCGTCGGGGGTGCAGTCCAGGCAACCGTAGGCAGAGATGGCATCACCCTCCACGATTTCGGAGCCCAGGATGGAGGCCTGTGTTTCGTTGAAGGCATCCACCATCTGCTTCATGCAGGCGACGTTGGCATCGACGATATCGTCGGGCAGGATGACCGCGAAGGGCTCATCTCCGACCAGTGCCTTGGCTTGGAGGACAGCGTGACCGAGGCCGAGGGCTTCAGCCTGACGGGTGTAGGTAATCTTTGCCAGCTTCGAGACGGAGCGGGCGACTTCGAGCAGAGCAGTCTTGCCGCGAGCTTCGAGAGAGGCTTCCAGCTCGGCAGACTTATCGAAGTGGTCTTCCATGGTGGTTTTGCCACGGCCGGTGACGATGATGATCTCTTCGCAACCGGCGGCGACGGCTTCTTCAACGCCGTACTGGATCAGTGGCTTGTCGACGAGCGGCAGCATCTCTTTGGGAGTGGCTTTGGTTGCAGGAAGGAAACGGGTGCCCATACCTGCGGCTGGAAAAACTGCTTTACGGACTTTCATGAATGCCATGAGCGAAAAAGTGTCCTTATCGTTACTTGAGTACCGTCATCGTACCAAATCAATTAGGCGTAGACGTTTATATCAATTACGATGCGTCCGGGCTGCATTGCCGTTTGTCCGC
>NZ_JBFRCY010000892.1:0-1583 GCF_052113305.1 Terriglobus sp. YAF25 | reverse complement strand
CTGATACCCTCATCCGGCTGGATACGCATGGTCAGGATGTTCGGCGTGACCTGCGTGCCGCAGTCGTTGGTCGTTCCCTTGAAGATATGCAGCGGCGGCTGCTTGAAGGTGATGGTCACCTCGGTTTCACGCTTGGCCAAACRCTTGCCGGCGCGGATATAGAACGGAACGCCCGCCCAGCGCCAGTTCTCGATCTGGAGCTTCAGAGCAGCAAAGGTCTCCGTCTGCGAGTTCGGGTCGACGCGCTCTTCCTCGCGATAGCCGATCACCTGCTGGCCATCGACGGTTCCCGGACCATACTGTCCGCGTACCGTGTCCTCGAGTTTGAACTGCTCAATCGCGCGCCATACCTTCAGCTTCTCGACACGGATGGTGGAGGCCTCGAAAGAGTCAGGCGGCTCCATCGCAACGTAGCTCAGAACCTCCATCATGTGGTTCTGCAGAACGTCGCGCGATGCGCCGGCCTTCTCGTAGAACGGTCCACGGCCTTCAATACCGATCGACTCCGCTGCGGTGATCTGCACGTTGTCGATATATGTACGGTTCCACACCGGCTCGAAGATGCCATTGCCGAAGCGGAAGACGAGGATGTTCTGCACCGTCTCCTTACCGAGGTAGTGATCGATACGGAAGATCTGGTCTTCGTCCAGCACCTGGTTGACCTCGTCGTTCAGCTCGCGCGCCGACTGCAGGTCATGGCCAAAGGGCTTTTCGATGATGACGCGTACCCAGGCATCGCTCCCCGGCTTGGCCATCTTGTGCTTGCCCAGCCGGTGAATGATGTCAGAGAAGTACTCAGGCGCCACTGCCAGATAGAACAGGCGGTTGCCCTTGGTACCGTACTTGGTATCGAGATCAGAGAGAGTGGCGTTCAGGTTCTGAAAACCCTGATCGTCATCGAAGTTTGTGGTGAAGTAGTGGACGCGGTCGACGAACTCCTTCAGCTTCGGGTCGTCGTCATCCACACCTCCGCCCTTGAGGATGCCATCACGCATGTCTTTCGCAAAGGTGGCCGACAGGTCGCGGCGGGCAACACCCACCACCGCAAACTCCTCCGGCAGAAGACCTTCCTGTTCCAGATGGAACAGCGCCGGCAGCAGCTTACGTTTGGTCAGGTCGCCCGACGCGCCAAAGATGACCACGATACATGGGTCAGGCTTGCGCTCGTTGCGCTGTTCATTCACGGTCGCAGGAGATACAGTTACTTCGGCAGTCGCCATGGGCTTACACCAGCTCCTTACTACTTCAAGGCTAAACGAGGTTAAGACTTCTTGACGGCATGGCCGCCGAATGCATTGCGCATGATGGAGAGCGCGCGGTCCGTGTAGTTGTTGTCCTCACGGGAACGCAGACGGCGAATCAGCGCCTCCGTAATCACCGGAGCGGAGATATTCAGGTCGATCGCCTCGAAGACCGTCCAACGGCCCTCGCCGGAGTCCGGAACGTACGCGGCCAGACCTTCCAGGTTCGGATTCTCCTTCAGCGCCTCTGCGGTGAGGTCGAGCAGCCACGAGCGGACAACCGAACCGTGACGCCAGATCTCGGAGATCTGCGCCAGATCGAGATTCAGACTCTCCTTAGCC
>NZ_JBFRCY010000891.1:0-1588 GCF_052113305.1 Terriglobus sp. YAF25 | reverse complement strand
GCCGAAGGTACCGACGGCATTCTGCGTAAACGCCGCCTTGTTGAGATAAGCCAGGTTTGCTTGGCGCTGAATGTGGTTGTGGGTATAGACATCTACGCCTGGGACATAATTTGGGCGGTCACGCGATTGGCCATTTCGTGAATTGTCGATGCCGCTCATGATGTCCAGTGGAACGCCACTCAAAATGCGGATAATCGGAGACAGTTGCCAATCGTTCACAACGGCGCGAGCAATTGGGTTGAGTGATTTGAAATTGCTGGAGGCGACGATGGACGTGTTGAAGATATGCCGTACATCGAAACCGCAGTTGGCACGGTCGCCACGAGGATTGTAGGGGTTCTGATTGACGATGCCTGCGACGTCACCGGGTGCGTCTCCCACCGAGATGCAGTGCGACCAGGTGTAGTTGGTCAACAGACTGAAGCTGTTCGACATACGGTGCTGAATGGCTGCAATGACGCCGTTGTAGTTAGAGTCGTAGCCATCACTGATGAATGTCATGGTTGGACTGAAGTACGCCCCCTGCGCCGGGTTGGAGAGCGCCAGAACGGTACGCTGAGCGGCGTTGCCAGTCGTGGAGCAGGCGGTGCCGGTACCGGGCGATACTGTCAGAGCTCCGCATGAGCCAGCCCCCGTCCAGGTCCCGGGAATGTAGGCAGCAGGATTGATTGCTCGACCCAGCCAGAGGTGTGCGTTGTGGTTGCCGAGATAGCTGAGAGACATCATCCAGCCGCGGCCAAGGTCCTGTTGGACCGATGCAGTCCACTGGTAGATGGTTGGGGTTCTGATGTTCCTCGGAAGCAGAACGTAGTAGGCGTTGGTCGGGAAGATTGCAGAGGCATCCGGCGGGAAGGTTCCGGGGAATGGATTGCCGCCCTTGTAGTTCGCATACGGGTTAGTGAAGTCCACCGGCCCGGTGACAGCAATTTCGTTGACGAACGGCGGGCTGGAGGTCAGGCGCTGCGAGGTAAACAGGTTGGGGGAGTCATACATGATGGCTGAGCCCGCGCGAAAGACCGTCTTGCCGTTGCCGATGGGGTCGTAGCTGATAGAGAAGCGTGGCGAAAAGTTGTTCCAGCGGTTGTTCGTGAAGCTCTTCGGAACGCCGTTATCGCCGTAAAAGAAGATTCCGGCCGGCGCGTTAGGAAAGACGGTGCTGTGCGTATTCGCATTGAAGGCTGCCTGATCGAAGGTCGAACCGCGCCCGAACTTATCGGTTTGGTAGAGCATGGGTTCGTATCGCACGCCGAGGCTGAGTGTCAGATGGGAATTGAAGTGGAAGGTATCCTGTGCGTATAGAGAAAAGATGTTCTGACGATAGGTGGTCTGTTGCTGACGGCTTTGACCGAAGCTGTTCTGCTTTCCTGTCAGGAAGTCCATCATCGGTTCGCCGGCACTGGYGCTTGCTGCTGTAATGCCGGGAACATACTGTCCGCCGCTGGCCGCGCCGCTGAACGAGAAGTTTCCGTTCTGCAGATAGCCGGCGTTAGTGTTATCGCCGGTCCGGATGTACTCACCGCCCAACGCGATCTGATGCTTGCCCTTGATCCAGTCCATGTCATCGGAGAAGGTCTCGGTGTTGACATTG
>NZ_JBFRCY010000890.1:0-2242 GCF_052113305.1 Terriglobus sp. YAF25 | reverse complement strand
GCGGTGGGATCGTCAGCTTTATGTCGCGGCTCGCTATCACGCGGGGCAGATGGTTCGGGCAGGAGCGATCAGCCATCAGTTTCAGGGAGAGGCGGACCTCACCGAGCGTGTCGCTTCTGCCGGCGCACATGTCTCCGTCGTGGCGGAGAATGTCGCTATGGCTTCAACGGCGGTGATGGTCCACGATGGCTGGATGCATTCTCCCCACCATCGGGAAAACATCCTGGACCCAAGAGTCACTTCGGTGGCCATTGCTGTCATGCCACGGGGCGGAGCGCTCTATGCGGTAGAAGACTTCAGCCGTGATGTCCCCACGCTCTCGCTCTCCC
The DNA here is from genome assembly GCF_052113305.1 of Terriglobus sp. YAF25. NCBI lineage: Bacteria > Pseudomonadati > Acidobacteriota > Terriglobia > Terriglobales > Acidobacteriaceae > Terriglobus > Terriglobus sp. YAF25. The sequence continues at coordinate 1,913 of NZ_JBFRCY010000890.1, read as the reverse complement.
AGCAGGAGAACGCTGTCGTCGAAAGTCTGCGAGCGCTGCGTCTGAACGCCGCGGCCAGTGCCGCGGCCCGGGCGAACTGTGCGGTCGATTCCGGCGTTGTGCAGGGAAGCCGCCCACTCTTTGTGATGCGCTGGACCGCAACCGATCTGAGCGCTGTGCCGGAACAGCTCAAGGTTCGCCTGCGGCAGCGCAGATATAACAGCGCCGAGGTAGGGGCGTGCCCCGTCCATGGAGGCGGAGGATTTACGACGTACCGGGTCGCGGTGCTGATGTACTAATGGATTCCGTTGGAGTTGCCAATCCGCAGCAATTTTCGTATTCTTACTAAGGCGCTTGACCGGCTGGAAATAGCAAGGTCGTGCTGATACTCCGCAGTAGCTCAATGGCAGAGCATTCGGCTGTTAACCGAAGGGTTGTAGGTTCGAGTCCTACCTGCGGAGCCATAAATTCAATGGCTTAGCAGCCTTCGCGCTCTTTTTGCGCCCCAATTCCTTCAAAAGCTAATTGTGCGACTCAGCTACCTGCTACGGACATTTCGTCGTGACGCGCTATCCGGATCTGTTCGCAGCCGCGGCGGAACTCTATGGCTTTGTCTACCGCGAACTTTTCGTGTACCGGACGAATCCGCCCTCGGCCGCTCGTTGGATGATGAAAATGGGTGGTTCGCCTATGGACAAACCTGACGTTTATCGCAAGGCCAACGTGCTTCTCTCCGTCGATAGAGTTCGGACGCTGCTTATTATGCATGGAGAGAACGACCCGCAAGTCCCTCCGTCGGAATCGGCAGCATTTGCCAAAGCCTTACGCGAGCACCTCAAGATATATTTTTACGGACGTAGGATGAATCGGTCGGCTGCTCGTTCGCGAACTGGTCATCATCCTTTACTTCTTTTTTGAGGCGATATAGCTCCTGCTTCAACTGAGCCACCAGTTGTTGCGACTTTGGGTCGTTATAAATGTTATGCATCTCCTGGGGATCTTTCACCAGGTCGTAGCACTCCCACTGATCTTTTTTCCAGAAATAGATCAGCTTATGCGTGTCTGTGCGGACGCCATAATGCGCGCGCGTGTTGTGGTCGCCCGGATCGTGATAGTAGCGGTAGTACATGGCATGGCGCCAGTCCTTCGGCGTGCTTCCTTTCCAAATTGGAAGGAAACTACGTCCTTGCATGTCCGATGGTGTCTGTTGGCCGGSGGCATCGAGGAAGGTTGGTGCAAAATCGCAATTTATGCCGATCGCCTCCGAGACGGTGCCAGGCTTGATGACTTGGGGCCAGCGCACAACGAACGGCATGCGGAGCGAATCCTCATACATGAATCGTTTGTCGAACAGTCCGTGTTCGCCCAGGAAGAAACCCTGATCACTGGTGTAGATCACGATGGTGTTCTTCTGTAATCCATTAGCATCCAACCAGTCCAGAACTCGGCCTACATTATCATCGACACTCTGAACGCAGGCGAGGTAGTCCTGCATGTAGCGCTGATACTTCCAGTCCTCAAGCTCCTTGCCGGTCAAGACCTTCTTCACGCCTTCCACAACGACTTCTACTTCCATCGGCTTTGCGGCAAACCACTGTCGCTGTTCCTGGGGTGACATGTCTGCTGGTGGAACGAGCTTTAGATCCGCACGGGTCAGGTCCCGGAATACGGATTGTTTCTGCTCCCGCAAGGCATCGGTGCGACCGGCGTAATCGTCCCGCAGGGTCGGTGGCTCGGGAATGTGCTTGTTCTCGAACTGCTTCCTGTGCTTTTCGTCGGGAGTCCATTCGCGGTGAGGCGCTTTGTGATGCGACATGATGAAGAATGGCTGGTCCTTAGGACGGCCTTTCAGCGCATCGATAGTCAGGTCGGCGATGATATCAGTGCAATACCCCTTAATCTGCACGGAGCCGTCTTTGTCGTAGAACACCGGA
>NZ_JBFRCY010000889.1:0-1592 GCF_052113305.1 Terriglobus sp. YAF25 | reverse complement strand
CCAACAACTTTACCGATGCTCGTCCGCAGAGCGGCTACAGCGACAATGCAGTCGGCAAAGTGGATTGGAACATCAACTCGAAACAGACACTCTCGGTACGTGCTTTTATCGGTTCGGGCCGTCAGTTGGGTAACGCCGGTGTCAATATCTGGGAGTATTATCAGGTCGCTCCGGATCACGTTCACAACTACGCCATCACGCACAACTGGATGCTGTCGAATCATCTCTCGAATCAGGCTCTGGTCGGTATCAACTACTTCGGACAGACCTTCAACGACAATGTTCACAACCAGAACATTCCTGCCCTGGGCCTGAACACTGGCGTTACCAATTCATCCCTTTTCGGCGCTCCCAGCATCACTATCACTAACTTCGATCAGGTCGGTGTTACACCCCCATTGGGCCGTCAGGACTACACGGGGCATATCACTGACACGGCGACGTTGGTCTGGGGTAAGCACCAGTTCCGTTTCGGTGGTGAGTTCCGCCGGAACTATATGAACCTGCTCTATCAGCGCAACGTTCGTGGTGTCTTCTCCTACAATGGAACCGCTTCGGGTACGCTGAATGCCAACACGAAGGGTGATTACTCTACAGATAGCTCCCTTGAGTCCGCTGCATCGGACTTCTCGGTTCGCTCGCTCGCTGACTTCCTGGCCGGTTATGCCGCCAGCGGCAGCATCGTTCGCGGCGTTTTGCAGCGTGATGTTTTCGTCAATCAGTGGGATATCTTCGCCCAGGATCAGTATCAGATCAGCCCAGCCCTGACGCTGAATTATGGCGTCCGTTGGGATTACTCCGGACCGGTCTATTCAACGAACGGCACCTTCTCTAACTTCAATCCGAACGCCACCAACGGTTACTCGATCGTCGGTCAGGACATCTCCACGTTGTATCCGCGCCGCTATACCAATGTTTCGCCTCGCTTTGGCTTCAGCTCGAAGCTGACGGACAAGCTGGTAGTTCGTGGAACATACGGCCTGTTTTTCGATCTGCCTAACCTGAACGGTTTCTTCGACAACCGTCCCGGCAATGGCGCTTCGGTTGGTGTCCAGGCAAATAACGCTGGTCCGAATCCTGTGTTTACCGTCTCGAATTCGTCTCCATTCCGCATCGTTACCAACACGGATCCATTGCCGAGCTCCCCGAGCGCTGGTGCAGTCTTCGGCGTCTCTACGGTCTCGCAGAACTTCAAAAACGCTTACCTGCAGAACTTCAACCTGAACACCGAGTACCAGTTGAGCCGCAACACTGTCTTGCAGGTCGGCTACGTTGGTTCGGTGGGCCGTCACCTGTTCAACCTGCGCGACATCAACCAGGCGGCGCAGAATACGGGCAAGAGCACGGTCCAGAGCACCCGTCCGTACTACTCGAAGTTCCCAACGTTTGCTGCTATCAACCAGTATGAATCGAGCGCCGGGTCGAACTACAACTCGCTTCAGGGATCGATCCGTACCAGCGGATTCCATGGCATCACGGCGCAGGGGTCGTATACCTACGGTCACAGCTTCGACAATGTCTCCGGAACCCGCGGTTTTGCTCCGCAGGATTCACGTAACCTCGCCGCCGAATACAGCAGCGCGGACTTCGAT
>NZ_JBFRCY010000888.1:0-1594 GCF_052113305.1 Terriglobus sp. YAF25 | reverse complement strand
CCTTCACGCGGTACCGTAGTTCTAGCAAGCGCGGAGGCACCCTATCTCGGAATCCAGATTGCACTGGACTTTTCCATCATGCAGGAGATGGTCGAGGAGCTCGATATGTCTCCGCTGACTTCCCGAAAAGCGAGAGCCCGTGGTGCCTTTGTCTTAGATCTCAATCCTCAACTTCTGGACTGCACCCAGAGGGCCATAAACCTTCTCGAAATCCCCGAAGCAATCCCAAGACTGTACCCGGGAATCATGCGTGAGGTCTGCTACTGGCTGCTGACGGGTCCTGAAGGCTCGCAGATCAGCGAGATCATGATGATGGCGAATGGGCAGAACCAGAAGATCGTTCAAGCAATACACACACTCCGAGACAAGCTCAGGGAGACAGTTCAAGTGGAGGGTCTCGCTGTGGCTGCAAACATGAGTCAGGCAACGTTTCACCGTCAATTCAAGTCTATTACCGGCATCACTCCGCTTGCCTATCAGAAGCAGCTCAGGCTTCACGAAGCACGTCGAGTATTAATATTCCGCGGTGCGACCGTGGAGTCTGCTGCGCGTGACGTCGGCTACGCCAGCGTTTCGCAATTCAGCCGTGAATACAGCAGGATGTTCGGGCGATCGCCACGGCGAGACGCCCAAAGCTGGAAAAGCACTCCGGCCGCAGCGGTTCATGAATAGAAGGATCGGGCTCTTGCCCCGCGCTATGGTTGCTGTCTCAAAAGTTGATCACCGTATTGACTCCCAAAGCGAGGGGAACCTGGGGACATCCATGATAGGTTTCCGGTTCAAATAGCTTGACAGGTTTAGCGGTTAACATCTAGTCTCCTGTCGATTTCTTAGATACAGATCACAGGGTATTGAATGAAAACCTGGAAGTGGAGATCAAGTTTCCTCCTCGCGGTGTGTCTGCCGCTATTTGCGGTCTTTTCGGGCCGGACCGGCGCGCAATCCCCGAAGGGAAGAACAGCTTCTGCTCCCCCGCTCGATTTTCCTCACATGATGCAGCCCATTCCCGCCTCCGCCGCCTTTCATGATCCTGGCTATTTTGTCTGGTGCGGCGCGCTGATCAAGGGCAGCGACGGGAAATATCACCTGTTCTATTCCCGCTGGAAGGTCGCCGACGGATTCGAGTCCTGGGTCACACGTTCGGAGGTCGCCCATGCGATTGGAAGTTCTCTCGAGGGCCCCTTTGTCTTTCACGACGTAGCTCTACCGGCGCGTGGAAAAGAGTTCTGGGACGGGATGGTGACGCATAACCCGACCATTCACCGGTTTGGGAAGAAATACTATCTCTACTACATGGGGAACCTGGGAAATGGGGTCGTCATGTCCACCCTCAACTGGGACCATCGAAATAATCAACGCATCGGGGTGGCAGTGGCTGACAGTCCTAATGGACCATGGAAGCGGTTTGATACTCCATTGGTGGACGTCAGCGCAGATGCCAACGCACCTGACGCTCTTTGCATCTCGAACCCAAGTATTACTCAAGGGCCCGATGGCAGGTTCCGCCTGCTTTATAAAGCGGTAGGAAAACAAAAGCCGCTGCCGGGCGGTGGTCCCGTGGTCCATCTGATGGCGACTTCAGATTCACCTACCG
>NZ_JBFRCY010000887.1:0-1599 GCF_052113305.1 Terriglobus sp. YAF25 | reverse complement strand
CGCGTCTATGGGCGTTTTCCGCAATGAAAACGCCGCCGCACGCCCCTTCCGGGATACTCGGCAACCGGGAAAACGCTCTCAGTGCACCAAATCTGATAGTTTTCATTGCTCTCTCGTTTGCGTAGAGCATTTCCCTGTAGGCGTACAGTAGGGCTTCCGCATCTATAAGCGTTTTTTCCGCAATGAAAACGCTGCCGCATTTCTCTTTCGGGATACCCAGCAACAGGGAAATGCTCTAGGATGCATAACGTTAGATAACGATGAAGAGCAGCCTGATCCGGGACGAGCAGTTAAGGCTTCGCGCGCTCGAACAATACGAGATTCTCGATACTCCGGCAGATTCGGCGCTGGACGAAATCTCGCGTCTGGCAGCGCAGATCTGCAATACTCCGGCAGCCGCGGTCGGCCTTCTGGACACGAATCGGATCTGGTTCAAGTCTCACCCCAACTGGGAGACGCCGGAACTGGTCCGCAACGCCTTTCCCGGCGATGAGACGCTGCAGGATGCGAACGTCTATGAGATTCCCGATCTGTCACGGAACAAGCGCTTTGGAGCGAACGGTATTGCCCTGGGAGATGCGACCTATCGTTTTTATGCGGGTGCTCCTCTAACGACTCCGGATGGGGCGCGTATCGGCCTCCTGTGTGTTCTGGACACCGTGCCGCGCACTTTGAACGATCAGCAGGTGGAGGCGTTGGAGGTCCTCGCTCGCCAGATCGTCACCCGGCTGGAACTCAGCACCCGGATGCGATCGATGGATCGTGCGTCCCGCACGCGGCAGCGTGTGGAGACAGCTCTTACCGTGGAGCGCAACTTCGTCTCTGCAGTGCTGGATACCGTGGGAGCCCTGGTTGCGGTGTTGGATACGGCTGGCCGTGTCGTCCGATTCAATCGCGCCTGCGAGGTCATCTCCGGATATCAGGTCTCGGATCTGATAGGCCAGCATCTTTGGGAGAAGCTGATTCCGGAGGAAGATATCGAGGACGCGATTGCGACCTTCGAAAGCATCGCCCGCGGCAACTTTCCCACGACCTTCGAGAACTTCTGGCGGACGCGCGATGGAAGCATGCGTCATATCGCATGGAGCGCGACAGCTCTGCTGGATGAACAGAATGAAGTGGCCTTTATCATCGCCACCGGCATCGATGTCACCTTGCAGCGGGAAGCCGAGGCTACTCTGCGTGAGAGCGAAGCAAGGTATCGCCAGTTGATTGAGGGTTCTCTCGGTATGGTGTTTACCCATGCCGAGGATGGAACGCTGATCAGCCTGAATCGTTACGGCGCGGAGAGCCTCGGGTACAGCATCGATGAGATGGTAGGCAAGCCGCTGGCGGACTTTGTTCCGGCCGACGAAGTGGATGCCTTGGAGGCGTACCTGCAGGCGGTCTGCACCAGCGGAGAGGCTCAGGGAGAGCTGCGTTTGTGTCACCGCAATGAGGAAGTTCGGGTCCTTGCCTACAGGAACCGGCTGATTGAGACCGAAGGCCGGCCGTTCTACGTGCTCGGCTTCGGCGTTGATATTACCGAGAAGGTTGGAGCCGAAGAGCGTCTGCGTGCACTGCGCCGTCAGAGCGACTCGATCCTGGCCAGCGTTGGTG
>NZ_JBFRCY010000886.1:0-1600 GCF_052113305.1 Terriglobus sp. YAF25 | reverse complement strand
ATTCATAATGATCCACGTGCTCTCCTTGACGGATTCGCTCCAGAATCTCTGGCTCTTCATCGATCCGGTTCCGTGGAATAAGTAGCGTAATAGGCTGTCCTATGGCTTCTTCTGCTGTATATCCGAAGATGCGCTCCGCTCCACGGTTCCAGGTCTCAATCACCCCGCCCAGATTCTTCCTGATGATGGCATCGTCTGAGGCTTCAACAATGGCGGCCAGCCTCGCCATGTCTTGCTCGGCACGTTTGCGTTCAGTGATGTCCTCTAGCGCGATCAGAATATTGGGAGGAGTATCAGGAGTCGACGGAAGCAGGTGGGCATTGAGTAGCATGCTCTTATGACCGATGTTTTCAAAGTCATGTTCTACAGTGAAATCCCGAATAATCCGGCCCGCGGAGAGAACACCCTCAAGTTGGGGCCGTAATTCCGAAATGTTCCACGCTCCGCCGCCGAGACGATAGAAGAAATGATTCAAGGTCTCTTCTGAGCCGACCTCAAAGCAGCTGAAAAAGCGTTGGTTCCCTGCAACCACCCGAAGGTTGGCATCCAATACCAGCAGGGGTTGGATGACGGTGTCCATCACTGCTCGAAAGAACTCCGTCGATTTTCTCAACTGCTCGTTAGCCCGCTTAATCGTATCGACATCATAGAGCGCGAGCACTACGCCATCGATCTTGTCATCCTGAGTCCGATACGGCAGGATGGCGAGACTGTGCCATCGCCCATCGCCGTCCCGTACCTCTCGCTCCATCGGCAGCAGACTCTCGAGAACATTTGCAACGATCGCATCCAGATCGGGCACCTCGATATTGAGGCGAATGTCTGCGATTTGCCGGCCAATGTCGGAAGCGACGACTTTGAGCAGTTTGTCGGCCATCGGTGTGACTCGGCGTATCCGCAGTTCACGGTCCAGCATGAGCACGGGAATCCGGGTGCTGTGCAACAGATTCGAAATGTCGCTGCTCAATTCCTGAAGATCATTATTTTTCTCGCGTAGCTCCGCATTGAGTGTGTTCRGTTCTTCATTAGCCGACTGAAGCTCCTCTTTCGARGTCTCTAGTTCCTCGTTTGTGCTCTGCAGTTCTTCGTTTGCCGACAGTATTTCTTCGTTTGCTGACTGAAAAGCTTCCTTGAGTGAGTCCTCTGATTCTATTGCCGACTGCAGAGCGCTTTGCGCATCATCGAGTTCACGCCTCAGGCGTTTCACTTCGAGGCTCTCGAGCGCTGCCTTCCTTGCTGGGCTCCTCAAACTGCTTTTATCTGCAGTCCAGCTCGGAGTAACGTCCTCAAACAAGATCAGGAAATAAGGTGGCTCACTGGAACCTCTCTCGCCTAATGGTGAGACCGTGATGTTCAGCACTCTCTTATGGCCACCATCATCGAAGGGCACTCCATCCTTTCGAGCCGTCTCCCACTGCTTCCTGGCTTTGCCGATCAAAGTACGTAATTCGAGGGACAGTCCATTCCGGGCAAGTTTCAACACGTTCAGTGTCGGTTTACCGGGTCCTGGTTCAAGGTAGGGAGTCGACCGCCCTCGAAACTGAATGACTTCCATCGCGGAGTTAATCACAGCCCCGAGCGGGGCGTGGTTTTCAAGAAC
>NZ_JBFRCY010000885.1:0-2170 GCF_052113305.1 Terriglobus sp. YAF25 | reverse complement strand
TTTCTTGACAGCGTCTCTCGGCCTCTTCTAGTTTTCTCGTGGCCCAAATCAGCATCTTTGGGGGCCACTAGAGTTGTGTTTCTTTAACTGTGGTGTTTCGGCACCTTTTTGGAGGCAGCCATGAGCCTGCTACGGCATTTCAGAATGTCACGCTATATCTTTGTTCTATTCCTTCTTCTCTTCCCATCCCTTAGTAACGCGCAGACCGTCTCCGCCACATTGGTTGGCACCGTTACGGACAAGACCGGCGCTGCTGCGCCAAACGCCAGGGTAATCGCGCGCGAAACCTCTACCAACGCACTGCGGGAGGTCATCACGAACGATAGCGGCAACTATACGTTCTCTGACATTCCCCCGGGCAATTACGCCATCTCCGTCGAGATGCAAGGCTTCAAGAAAGAAACCCGTGCATCCGTCGACGTGATTGTGAATACGACTTCACGTGTGGACTTCAGCCTTAGCCCCGGTGCGGCGACTGAAGAGATTACCGTCACCGACACTATTCCGCTGCTGCAGACAGACCGTGCGGACGTCAGCACCAAGCTTGAGGCTGAGAAGCTTGCAAACCGTAAGGTAGGCAAGGTCGCCTACAACTACTTTGGCGGCAATCTGAGCGGTCCCATTATTAAGGACAAGCTGTTTTTTTATGGCGATTATTTCCGCACCTCTGACCACGAAGCGAACAGCAATACGGTAACGATTCCCTTTAAAAAGGCGACGACCTGCGTCGGCGGCTTCTACGATCTGAGCGATGGCTACACGGCAAACGGTAAGGGCCAGATCTATGACCCGTCAACGGGCACTCAGACCGGCAGCAACACCGGCAAGGGCCGTACACCGTTCGCGGGTAACCTTATTCCCTGCGGACGTGTGAATTCGGTAAGCGCAGCACTGCTGGCGCTGATTCCGTCGCCCAACACAAACCTCAGCTCGACCAGCTCACCCAGTAATAACTACTTCATCAACCTGCCATTCCAGAAGACGTCAGACAACTACGATGGCAAGGTCGATTGGCAGATCAGGGCCGCCGACCGCCTGAGTGGCCGCTTCAGCTACCAGAAGAACAACCTGTTTCAAGCCCCTATCTTCAGCAGCTTTGCAGGCGGACCTTCTCCGAATGGCGGCTTCGCAGGCAGTGGTGTTCAGAAGGCATGGAGTACAGGCGGAAACTATACTCACACCTTCTCGTCCACGTTCCTCACAGAGGTTCGCCTAGGAGTGGCGCACTATCGTAACGACGCGCAACCTTCTGACTACGGCAACAAGGATGCAACGACCATCGGTGTTCCCGGTGTGAACCTCGACACCCTGACCTCCGGCCAAGTGGGCATCAACCTGGGCAGCTTCTCGCAGCCGACCCTCGGCTATGCCGCTTCTATGCCGTGGATCCGGGCGGAAGCGAACATTGACTTCGTCAATCACTGGACCAAGGTGATGGGCAATCATCAGTTCAAGTTCGGTGTCGACCTTCGCCGGGTGCGTGACGATTTGCTTCAAGGCCAGACGTACAGCCCGCGTGGACTCTATACCTTTGGTCAGAATCAGACCGGCCTGAACGGTGGACCGGCAACGGACTTCCATAACGATCTTGCTTCGTTCCTGCTTGGTCTTCCGAGCGCCGCAGGCCGTGATCTGTTCACCTATTTCCCGACATATCGCCAGTGGTGGTTCTTTGCCTTTGCCGGCGATAAATGGAATGCCACATCACGGTTGACGTTGGACTATGGCCTCCGCTGGGAGTTCTACCCACCGGCCACAGCTCGCAAGGCTGGACAGTTCTCCAACTACAACCCGTCGAACAACACACTGGTGATTGCGGGCATCGGCGGTAACCCCTCCAACCTGGGCCTCCAGACTCGATACAGCTACTTCGCTCCCCGTACAGGCTTCGCCTTGCGTGTGAACGACAAACTGGTTGTCCGTGGCGGCTTTGGTATGAGCTACATGCCGTTTGAAGACAACAGCTATGCCTACAACTACCCGGTACGCGCCAATAACGCGTATACCCAATCCACAGCACAGAACAGCTACGGCCCTGCCGTGCTGGCGGACAACACGACGCCGGYGACCTTTCAGGCAGGCTTCCCGGCTCCTGTACCGGTGACTGTTCCCTCCAACGGCATCATTTCAATCGCGGCCGGCACGGCATTGAACTCTTCCTCATATACCT
>NZ_JBFRCY010000884.1:0-1605 GCF_052113305.1 Terriglobus sp. YAF25 | reverse complement strand
CCTTCGGAATCCTTCTCTGGCTGGGTGCCGTTGTAGCCACGGTTATCCTCCACAACAACTTTCAGCGTTTTTCCATCGATGCCGACGCCCTGAATGTCGTCGCGTTCGTCACCATCGCCGGCGTGCTGGGCGCGAAGGCATATCACGAGCTGCAGGACCCCGCGGAACTGGCCGACTCGATGCGCCGCATCATGCTGCCGGGCTGGCATCATCCGGGCGAGATCCTCCTCTATCTGCTCAAGTGGTTCCAGGCAGGCTTTGCGTGGTTCGGCGGTCTCTGCGCCGGCATCGCCATGCTGCTATGGCAGGGACGCCAGGCGAAGTTCCGGAACGGAGCCCGAGTGGGAGGCCTGCGTATGCTGGATCTTGCTGCTCCTGCCGCTGCCATCGGTTACGGCGTTGGCCGCCTCGGATGCCTGCTCTCGGGAGACGGCGACTACGGCAAGAGCACAAAGTTGCCCTGGGGCGTGCACATCCGCAACGACGCGCTCGATCCGCCGGTACCGAATCCTCCCGATCTAAAGGTCCATCCCACGCCGGTCTACGAGCTGGGCTACTCGCTGGTCTTCGGTCTCTGGCTCTGGCATCGCGCCAAGAAGAACCTGCCTATCGGCCAGCTGACGGGCGAGTACCTGGTGCTGACAGGGATCGCGCGCTGGTTTGTCGAGCTCATCCGCATCAACCCCCGTGTCCACTGGGGCATGAGCAACGCCCAGGTAGCTGCACTTGGCTCAATCCTGGCTGGTATCGTGCTGATTCTCTGGTCGAAGACGCGATCGAAGAAATGGGTCGCGGAGGCTGAAGCGGTCGCAAATTAAGTCAATGATTCAATGATTGAATCATTGAATAAATCAGAGTCTCTTCAGATAAGCCTTCGCCTCTTCCAGCTCAGGGAAGAGGCGTTCTTCTGCCTGGAACTCACGCGAATGTACGCAGCGGCGGCCTGACTTCACACGGACGGGGTGCTTGAGGTGGAGCATCTCGTGATAAAGCAGGTATTCGATGGCGCAGCGCGGTGTGTCTGGCCGGTCAAAGACTCGGCTGATCATGATGGTATTGTGAGCGGCGTCGTAGTGGCCTAGGAGGCGGCGTGCGTTATGTCCGCTCCAGGTGAGTACAGGACGTCCCATCAGCCCGTGGAAGAACCTGCGGTTCAGCGTCTCGAAGACCTCGTCGAGGTCATAGTGGCGCCCTTTAGCGGTGAGGATACGTTTTCGGCCGCGGGTCTGGCGGATATGCTCCGCCATCTTTGAGACCGGCTCCGACTGGGTGTAGCGGCGGTAGCGGTCGGCGTGCAGGCGAAGGATCGGCTTACGGTACAGCTTTGCAATCAGGATGTGGGCAATGGCCCGCAGCACGCTCTCGGGAGCGGCCTCCAGAAGATCGGAGAGGGAGACGTAAAGTTTGCCGTCGCGCAGGCGGATGGTCGTGTTCAGCGACGTAAATCGCCGGAACCGGACATGGAGCTCCGGCATGGGGGCACGGGGCCGCAGCTCGCGGTATTCCTCGTGAAACAGTTGGCGGAGCTCGGGAGACACTACATTCAACGTAAAGCATTTTCCCTGTTCCTGGGTATCCCGGAAGAGTCGTGCAGCGGCGTTTTCA
>NZ_JBFRCY010000883.1:0-1607 GCF_052113305.1 Terriglobus sp. YAF25 | reverse complement strand
GTTTGAAGACAGATGATCGTGCGGTTAGGCAGAGCCTTGAGGAGGCAGTCGACCCGGATCAGCGAGTTGGATGGTTCCACGCCAACTTCAAAGGGTGGAGTGACCTATGGGAACCACTCTTTAGAGAGGCCGTCTCGATGGTCTGGCGTCCGCTCCTTGTTTGCCCGATGGATCAACCGTGGAAGCCGAAGCCAAATGTTACGCTGATTGGCGACGCAGCGCATGTCATGYCGCCCTATGCGGGCGAAGGCGTGAACATGGCGATGCTTGATGCCCTGGTTCTGTCGAAGCTTCTTCTCAGCGAGAAGTCTTCTTCTAAGGCCATTGCGATCTATGAGGCGGAAATGTTTGCTCGGATGCAGCATATGACCGCAGACACAATGGTGAACACAGAAATGTTCTATGCGCCGGATGCCTGCGAGCGCGTCGTAGCTTTGTTCCGCAGTTTCTGTGGAAAAGACGCGGTTCCACCCGCTTCGGAAGCTTGAATACAAAAATGCGCTGCCGTCTTCTGTGCGTTTATCGATTCCAGCGGGAAGAACTTTCCGGTGTCCGGAATATTTTTCATCTTCGATCGATGAAAAGGAGCATAAGTTACTCGTACTACGTTGAAAAAACCTCAGCGATTTGCGGCCATCAAAGTGCAAGCTGCTTCGATCGATCCCCATCCCCGTAGGAGCAATTCGTTGAGAATACAAATCGGTCGCTTAGTCGTCCAGTGTCTTCGTGTGCCCACACTCATCGCAGGCGCATTGATATCCTGTGCGGTCCCTGCGTTTGGCGCCGTTGCTGTAACTACTCCTGCCAACGGCGCCACCGTTGGTACGTCATTCCCCGTCGTTGCCACTACAAACACAACCTGCTCCCAGGGCGTTGCTGCCGTCGGCATTTATGTTGACGACAAGCTACAGTGGAGCGCAGATGGAACGACCGTCAACACGACGATCACGCTTACTCCCGGTGCACACTATGTTGTCGTTCAAAACTGGGACTACTGTGGCGGAGCCACCAAAACAGGCTTGAACCTCAATGTCTCCGACAGTTCAACGTCGCCGGGCAGTTCGCTGCCGGGCACGCCGCACATCAACTACACCGATCTGAATGTCGGTTCAGGCAGCGGCGGCGATAACGGAAATGGCGTATATGTTCGAATCTTCGGAGACAACTTCGGAGCTTCGCAAGGAACAAGTGCGGTGACCCTTGGTGGACAACTCGTGACGAACTGCAGTCTGTGCTCTTGGTCAGACACCATGATCATCGCGCAACTTGGGCCGGCAGCGAAAACAGGAAACATCGTTGTCAACGTAAATGGGCTTCCCTCAAATGGCGTTCCATTCACGGTGACACCGACAACCATCGTCTTTGTTTCCCCGAAGGGACTCGATACGAACAACGGCAGCTTCACCGCTCCATTTAAAACATGGAGGGCAGCATTCAATTCGGTAACGTCGCGAGACTCCGCATCCCCTTCGCAAAATACCGTTATCTATCTTGAACCAGGAACCGACGTGACCTTCGACGATGGACGGGGCTATAAAGCGGCTATGTCGTTGGATCTTGGCGGCAGATCGGCCACGAGTCAGCTTTCCATCGTGGGCTACCCCGGT
>NZ_JBFRCY010000882.1:0-2457 GCF_052113305.1 Terriglobus sp. YAF25 | reverse complement strand
GCCCCATCCATTGCGTAGCAATGGGTGGGATGTTCGAGCGAAGCTCGAATCCGTCTGATCTTAGTGTTCGTTGAAGTAGATTTCCTTCTATCTGGTATCGCCAGTGAAGCTGACCTGGATGTTCTTCTCTAGAAAATGAAAATGCGGTTCGAGCTACGCTCGAATCTCCCACTCACGCTCCGCGTGAATGGGGCACCCAGTGCGTCAGCTATTTCGAAATGTCAGGCACCTCTCCTGCGAAGTCGCCAGGCATCAACCGACCACGGACCGGAACCAGCCATCACAAGCGCCACGATGCAGGCGATATAGAGCAGATTGCACTCATACCCCGGAGGACCGAACTGCGCGCGGCCATCGACGATCTTTATCAGCTTGATGGAGCTGAAGCCGTACGGCAGATGAACGGTCAGAATCGCGACGACTAAGAGACCAATCGCCGGAAGAGCCACCAGGTTCACGAAAGCCCCGCACAGCATCGCGAGTCCACCGAAGGCTTCGATGAATAGGGTGAGCCAGGCCATCAGGTGAGGCGCGGGGACATGAGCCATCGTGAGAATGGCCGCGAATGCCTCCGGTCCCTTATTCCACTTGGCGATTCCATGGGCAAGAAAACCATATCCCACGATCAGCCGCAGGGGGATGGTGGCATATGGTTTCAACGTCTCTTGTACGCGATGCCACAAGGGCATAGCTTGATTCATCGCTGTTCTCCCGCAGTAGGACGCTATGGCGCCCCGGGAGTTACAGGAAATAATCTCTGCGGTGACTGGAAATGTGGGCTGCTGCGCTCTAGTGTGGTGACTCTAAGCAGTCTGGACCAATTTCCCGTCCTTCATGTGAACCTTGCGTGTTTGAGCCTCTCCGCGATTCCAAGTAGATGAAGAACGTCCTGGAAGGAGGAATCAAGATCTGTCCCATTCCCGCCGATGTATTTCACAATCTTGATGTTGTCTTCTGCTGAAAGAGTTGGCAGCAGGTTGTACTTCTGAAATACAAAACCTACTGTGTTCTTACGCATGTTCGTCCGTTCGGCATTCGTCATGTGAGACAAATCCTTGCCTCCAATATGGATGCTTCCGGTCGAAGGGGGAGTCAGTCCTCCAAGGATATTGAAGAGAGTGGACTTGCCTGATCCAGACGACCCAACGACAGCGATGAACTCGCCTTTGGCAACGTCTAGATCCATCCCTCGTAGGGCATGCACATCCACGTCGCCTACCCGGTATGTCTTGGTCAGCTGGCGAACCTGAATAATGGGCATCTTACTCATAAGAGAGAGCCTCCGTCGCGTCCTGACGGACCGCTTTGAGGCCCGGAACAATTGCGCCGGCCAGAGATCCAACAATGGCGATTGCCCCGGTAATGGGCCACCATGCGTACACTGTCTCCTGCGTCATTCCGCCCGGTGCAAAGTGAACGATCAGCCATTGAGTGACATACGTCAGTAGAATGCCGACGATGGTCCCTATGATTGCCAGCAGCAAAGTCTCGCGTAAGAGCATGCTGAGGATCATGCCTGAGGAACTGCCGACTGCCTTCAGAATGCCGATCTCCCTTGTTCGTTCAAGAACGGCCGTATACATGGCCATGAAGACGACAATGAACCCAACGATCATGGCAACGCCAATCACGACATAGGTGAAGTTGCGCAGGAGGCCTACGCTGCTTACCTGAAGCAGCGAGGTGTAGTACTCCATGGTGTAGATAGGATATTCCGGGTAGGTCTTCCGCAGGGCATCGACAATGCTCTGTGCTTTACCGGAATCGTCGACCTTGAGATACACCTGGCTCAGGCGGCCAGGATTTCCCGTAACGCGCTGCAGCACGGGTAATTTGACACAGATACGAGCCAGCTTCCCGGGCTCGTAGACTCCGGAGATAGTCCACTTCTGTGTCAGCAGCGTGACGGTGCTGCCCACCCGCAGATGCTTTTCACGGGCATATGGTTCGTCCACGATCATGTCCATGTCGTTGACCGGAGGCCCACCCTGCGTGAAGCGGAATCCTCCGCTCATACGGGTGAACTGATCCAGATCGATGCCGGTAATCGTATCGAAGAGTTCGAGCGGCTGCACCATCGTTCCAGTCGCCAACGTAATATGCGGTTCCTGCCGAAGAACGTTGACGAACTTGTCGCTCATCGGGGAGGAACTCAGCGTCAGGGCCGACGAGGCGCCGGGTGCGCGTACCAGAATGTCTGCTCCACTTCCACGCGCGCGGCGAGCTGATTCATGCAAAGTGCCATTACTCACTCCAACGAGGGTGAGGATCATGGTCACTTCAACCGCGATGGCCAGAATGCTAAGCAGGGTTCGAACAGGCCGGTGCGCAAGATTGGCAAATGTAAGCTTGGTAAGCAATACCAAAATTCTAGAGTATTTTTCCTGTTGCTGGGTATCCCGGGAGGTATTCCTAACCCACCCTAGCGTTGCGAGGGCGGGGCACCCCGCCGGGAAG
>NZ_JBFRCY010000881.1:0-1612 GCF_052113305.1 Terriglobus sp. YAF25 | reverse complement strand
GAGTAGATACCGTCGCTGTTGCTCTGCGTCGTCAACGTCAGACCGGTATCGGTCTTAGTAAGGGTAAGTTGGGCGTTGGGAATCACAGCGCCGGTACTGTCCGTCAGACGTCCGGTGATGACACCGTTCGCGACCTGCGCCCGCAACATAGACGGAACGAGAAGGAGAAGTACAAGGAGAAGGCCAAGGCAACGACCTTGCGTCTTGAGAATTTGCTTCATAGGTTAGGCCTCATAAGCACTGCAATTTGTCCTGAGTCCAAGGGAGGCGATTCCCAAAGAAAAGGAATCGCCGGTTCTCCCTCATGGCTTGCTAACTATTCGTTCCCGGGTCGATGCCGGTGAAGTTCCAAGCTGTTACGTTACGTAACAGCATCCGTGTTTTCAGCGGGTTAGCGGCATTCAGAGCTATTCGCCAGACTCTTCCTGATCGATATGGAGGATGGCCTTCTGCTCGCGCAGGCGCTTTTGCAGAGCCTTCACATCAATCTCCTGAACTGCCGTCTTGCCCTGAACCGCCATCGCAGCCGTCACGCCCGCAGCCTGACCGAGCATCATGTACTGCGGCTCCATCCGGACGGAGGAGTAGGCGACATGCGATGCGGAGAGACAGACCGGAACGAGCAGGTTCGCCGTCTCCTCCTTTTTGGGAAGAATCGTTCCAAAGGCGATCTCATAAGGCTTCACCGAAACCTGCACATCGCCTTCGTTCCGGACACCGCCGTCGGGCATGGCGACGCGCTGAATGTTGTGCGAGTCGCTGTTATAGGAACCCATGGCAATGGAGTCAGGCTTGGTGCGATCGGTCTGCAGGTCAGCCTGCTTCATGACGTACATGCCGACCATGCGGCGCCCTTCGCGGATGTAGAGTTGGTTGGGCCAGCCATCCGTATCGAGAAACTCGTCCTTCGCCCGGCCCCAACTGTTGACCTCCGCCTGCAGCTGCTTCGGCACCCGCGGGTCAGAGGCCAGGAACCAGAGGAACGACTTGGTATAGAGCAGATGGTCGTCCCAGATCTTCTGACGCTCGGCATAGCCGGCGTCGGGGTAGGTCCAACTCTTGCCGATGTAGTCGCTGGAGAACGCGCCGTTGTTGTTGAAGTCCGCCTCATGGTTGGGGATCATGACCGGGTTCATCACGTCGCGGAAGGTCGGTTCGCGATGGATGTGCTGCTTCCACTCGCCCAGGTACTTCGCCAGCAACGCAAAGTTGGAGGCGTCATACCCTTCCGGCTTCGTCCACGGCAGCTTGTTGTCCGGAGAGTCGGTCAGAATCATGCGGAAGTTATAGGCCTGCACCTTCTTATCCCCCGCGCCGTTTTCCCCCATCGGACTGGGATCGACCTCGGGCATCAGCTTTCCCTTCTCATCAAGGGGCGAGATCTTCCACAGGAATTGATGTTTGGGCGTGTCGACGCGAACCCCAGCGAGATCTTCGTGATAGACCTCCATCCCCTCGCGGCCGACGGTATAGTGCACGCCCGCCTGCGCCATCAGGTCGCCTTCATAGGAGCAGTCGGCAAAGGTCTTCGCCTTCCACACCCTGCCGTCTTCTGTGGTGATGGAGAGAACGATCGTCCCCGACTTTGAGACGCCGCCGTGCTCCTTCAGGC
>NZ_JBFRCY010000880.1:0-1619 GCF_052113305.1 Terriglobus sp. YAF25 | reverse complement strand
GTATTGGGTGGTAGCCGCTTCGCTGGCCGCCCTCTGGCTGCCGGCGGCGCGGGGACAGGTCTTTGTTGTTGGCAAAAACACCGCCACCGACGGCATGGTCACCGAATTTCATCCCACAAGGGTCGAGCTGCCGTCCCAACCTCTGACAGAGCGGGGCCGGCGAGATTTGCTGCGCATGCTCGAAGCGGAACAGGGTTTCGCCCACCGGGCTTTGCCGATGGGCGGTCAGGGATTGACCCTGCAAGCCAATGGCACACTCTCTCCAGACTCTGATGCTATCCGTGACGCTCTTTATAAGAAGGGCATCTCTGCGCAGGCCGGAGACCGAGTCGTCGTGACGAACCTGCACTTTGAGAAGGACCGCCTCATCATTGATCTGGACGGCGGCCCCTTCAAGAAGCACCGCTGGCTCTCGCATGTGCAGTTCAACGACAACAACGTCGTCGCCCCGGAAGACCAGCCGACAGGCTCGCGGATCACGCTCGCCTTCGAAAAATTCATCCCTGACCTTACCCCCGCCGAGATCAAAAGCCTGTTGGAGCCAGTCATTGACTTTGGTGTGAAGACCAGTGAAGAGGCGTACGCCAATACCTTACCGGAGCCGCTGAAGCTTGCTGTCGCTGATCATCGCGTCCTGGTCGGAATGAATCATCGGATGGTGCTGGCGGCGCTGGGGCAACCGGTAATGAAGGTGCGGGAAAAGATCGATGACGCGAGCGGTAATAAGTATGAGGAGTGGATTTACGGCCGCACCCCGCAGACAATCCGCTTTGTCCGTTTTGTCGGCGATCGTGTCGTGATGATCAAGATTGCGGAGCTGGGCAAGCCGATCGAGGTGCACGAGAAGGACGAGATGGCCGGCTATATCAATCCGGATGCCGTCCGGACGGTTGCCTTGGGTGACGCCAAGCCGGATGAAGAGGGAAGCGGCAAACAAGCGCCTCCTCCTTCGCTGCGGCGTGAAGGAGAACAGCAGACTACCCCCGGCTCTCCCTCACTGGTGCAGCTACCTCCGGACAAGAAGGATCAGCAGGACAAGCCTGAACAACAGCTCCAGTCCAACTTGAGGTAAGATAGAAACGATCGCTCGCCCGAGCGGGTTCCTTTTCCAACGCACAATGCGGGATTGGGGCAGGATACAAGTAGATAGCGATTTCGCGTGTCTACGATAGGGCGAACGATGAGACATTTTCTTCGTGGCCTGGCCCGAAGACGAAGGAGCTACCATGGCAAAGATTGCCAAGACTGCAGATCGTAAGAAGGTGATGGACACCTCCAAGAGCACGGATTGCCCGAAGTGCTCCAAGCCCACGCGCATCGTGAAGCGCGTCAAGGACCGTGAGCGCAATGTTCCCGGTGGTGTCTATATCTCCTGCTCTGCGTGCGACTTCTACGAGAAGCTCTAAGCACCGCTTGAGGTTTAAAGCACAAACCCGGCTTTTGCCGGGTTTTGCTGTTTAACGCTGTAGCGCCGGCAAGGCGGAGCCAATCTCATCAAGAATGGAACGGGTCGCCGCAGCCGGATCAGTCGCCTGGGTGATCGGGCGGCCGACAACCAGCTTGCTCGCGCCGGAGCGGATGGCCGACGCTGGCGTGACAACCCGCCTCTGATCTCTCTC
>NZ_JBFRCY010000879.1:0-2022 GCF_052113305.1 Terriglobus sp. YAF25 | reverse complement strand
GTATGACCGTTACGGCAGAACTGTATACCGCTATCTAATGCATATGACGGGTTCCATCTCGGCGGCGGAAGAGCTTACGCAGGAGGTCTTCATCGTGATTCTGGATGCAATGGCCACCCCCGAGCCGATGCGTTCCTTCGATTCCGCCAAAGGGACCCTGGAAGGCTATCTGCTCGGTATCGCGCGTAATCTTGCCAAGCAGGAGCATCGCAGAAACCTGCGGCTGCTTTCGCTGGACGAGATGCAGGGGAAGATGGACTGGAGCAGACTGTTCAACAAGATCCAGCAGACCTCAGGGTCCTGGGAGTATCTTGCGGCGCTGACAACACAAACCGAGATCAAGCTGCTCCATCGCTTCATTCTCGAGCTGCCGGAACACTACCGTACCGTCGTCGTTCTCTGCGCACTGCAGGAGAAGAGCTATCGCGATGTTGCGGCAATGCTGCAGTGCTCCGAAGGCACCGTAGCCTCCCGGTTGAACCGCGCCAAGGTTCTGCTCACTGCGAAGCTAACCGCCGGTGATCGAAGCAGGAAGAATCATCGCAAACTCAGGGAAGGAGGTCTCCATGCCAAAGCATCCGTTGCGAATGGCTGACAAACGCCTCTCTCATACCGACGAGTTGCTGCGCCTGTTGCGAGAGGCCTCTCCGCAAGAGCCCTCTCCCCATATCCGCGAACAACTGGAGGCTATGGGATCCCTGCAATTCGACAGCACACCATTCCTCCGTTGGCGGCAGGCTCTCCAGCATCATTGGCTGTGGGCGCTTCCGGTCGCCGCGCTTGCGATTGTAGTGGTCGTCATGTTCTTACCAACCCGTCCTCAAATTGCTGCGTTGGATCTGCAGGCGCCACCGGGAGTGCCGCCGTCGCTTGGCTCTAACTCGTATCCTTCCCACCCTCGGGTCCCTGAAACCTCTGTCCCGGTAGCCAGCACAAAGAAGACCACGCACGTGCCGCATGCGGCACCCAAACCAAAGCCGATGGACAGGCTTACTGTCTCTCTGCCCTACTCCAATCCGGATATCTCGACCGGCACCTCCACCGTCGTCCGCGTAGCCATGCCGCAGATGCAACTGGCGGCATTGGGCCTGCCCCTGCCTGCAGTAGCCGCGGACTCCAGGATCATCGCAGACGTCACGCTCGGCGATGATGGATTGCCGAAATCAATCAGCTTGCCCCTTCCACTTCAGGTTGTAAAGGAGAACTGACATGAAGCACGCCGCAACCCTCCGTTATGCCGTCGCACTCCCCTTCGCCGTGTCCCTCTGCGCCTTCGCACAAACGCAGGTTGCCCACTCCATCCATTGCGAGCCTGCGGATGATTCCAGCGGGCCGTGCACGGTAGCGGCTGCGGGCATGCCCGCCGAGGTCGGCATTCTCTCTGTCGGGGGACCGATGCGGGTGAGCGCCAGATCGAAGGATTCAAGGCTGTAGGCTATAGTACGCGCGTCGTCATCCCGGCTAACTCCATCGGCAATGACTCTCCCATCGAGATCACCCATGAGACCTGGTACTCACCGGATCTCAAACTGATTCTCGAAAGCACTCAAAACGATCCTCGGTTCGGCGAAACAAAGTATGCCCTGGTGAAGATCTCAGCCACAGAGCCCAGTGAAAAGCTCTTCCAGGTTCCCGCCGGCTACACGGTCGAAGACATCCCGGAGCCGCCTCCCTTGCGATAGAGCATTTTCTCTGTAAGTGTGGTGTAGGGCTTCCGCATCTAGGGGCGTTTTCCGCAATGAAAACGCCCCTGCACGCCCCTTCCGGGATACCAAGCAACAGGGAAAATGCTTTAGAGTATTTCACAATGTCAGGAGCAATTTGGTAGGTTGTTGGCCGGAACCGCTCTCATGATGACGCCACAATCGCAGCCAGCAGTGCAGGACGCAGCCACGCAAGGCACCTCTTCCGAACACGACTTCGATTTCCTGATCGGAAGCTGGAAGGTACAACACCGCAAGCTGGTACACCGGCTTGCCAACGATGACACCTGGCAGGTCTTCTCCGGAACCTGCGTGATGC
>NZ_JBFRCY010000878.1:0-1630 GCF_052113305.1 Terriglobus sp. YAF25 | reverse complement strand
ATTTACATCACGACAAGGTTTGGCCAATGACGATCTTCAACTCGAAACTTCGCCGAAGTGCACTGGTTGGCGGTTTTGCCGCGGCAGTGTCTTTATCGGTTTGGCTGTGTACCGGCAATCTTCATGTATCTGCCCAGCAGGCGCCGAGCGGAGAACACGGCGGGCAGGCTGAACCGCCTGCTCAGGGAGCCAGAAACCGTGGTGGCCTGGTGGCCTATCCCGATCGGCAGAAGGCGCCGCAGGAAGTCCTCGATCGTGGCAAGGCCACTTTCGGCGTGAACTGTGCCTTTTGCCATGGATCGGATGCAGGCGGTGGCTCCGTCGGCCCCAACCTATTGCGTTCTGAGATTGTGCTGCAGGATCAGAACGGCGAACTGATCGCTCCCATTGTGCATGGGGCCCGCGTTGATCGCGGCATGCCCAAGATCGATCTTACCGATGCTCAGGTCGCTGACGTTGCTGCCTGGCTGCACAGCTTGAAGGTCAGCAGCCGCGCTGTCATCACCGAAAAGATCAACATCGTGGTGGGCGACGCGAATACCGGCAAAGATACCTTCACCCACCTCTGCGGATCGTGCCATTCCGTGACCGGCGACCTTGCCGGGTTCGCCGCGAAGTACGCCGAACCGCGGGCGATGCAGCAGGCCTGGCTGTTGCCGGGGATGCCCGCCGGCCGTTTCCCAGGAGCCCCTGCCGGTTCTTCCGTGCCTCTGAAGGTGCCGCCGGTTACAGCCACCGTGACTCCGGCAAAGGGAACGCCTATCACCGGCAAGCTTGACGCCATTGATGATTTCTACGTCCAGGTCTCGACCGAGGATGGCGTCGCACATCGATTCCTGCGGGATAACGATCTTCCGAAGGTCGAGATCCACGATCCTCTTGCCGCCCATCGTGCAATGTTCCGCACCATCAAGGACAAAGAGATCCACGACATTACCGCTTATCTGGTGACGCTGAAATAAAGGGGACAAGGATGCGCGTACTAAGAACGTTTGCAGCAATTGCAGTGGCGGCCATGACCGTGGCTCCCGCCATGGCGCAGAAGGCGTGGCTGGATCCCGCCGATATCCTGAACCCCAAGCCCGATACCTGGCTGACCTACTCTGGCGACTACAGCGGCCGCCGCTACAGCTCTTTGAAAGACATCAACACTTCGAACGTTCATGGCCTCACCCTGGCATGGGTACAGCGCCTGAGCGCTGGTTCGGCCCCACCAAGCGCCGGTCCATTCTCGTTCGCTCCTCCGGCGCCTCCGACGACCGTAGGTGGTGTCGGTACGATCGAAGCCCCGATGGGCAGCGTGAAGGGCGCCATCCTGCAGGTCAATGGGGTGCTGTATGTCACTACGCCGGACAACGTGTGGGCGCTCGATGCCTACGATGGCCATGAGCTGTGGCACTACCTGTGGAAGACACGCGGCGGAACGCACATCGGCAACCGTGGCGTGGGCATGTGGCACGACCGTCTCTTCTTTGAGACCCCGGACAACTTCCTTGTGGCTCTGAACGCAACCACCGGTAAGGAGATCTGGCACAAGGAGATTGCTTCCTTCGATCTGCAGTACTTTTCCACCATGTCGCCGATCGTCGTTGGAGACCACCTGCTGGTCGGGACCGGCAACGACCTCGAT
>NZ_JBFRCY010000877.1:0-1630 GCF_052113305.1 Terriglobus sp. YAF25 | reverse complement strand
CACTCACACAGACTCTTCAGCCCACGGTTTATCCGCTCTATAAAAAATGGGCTTTAGCCCTGGGCCTTTTCTGCCTGGAAGAACAAAAAGCCCGGGGCTAACGCCCATTTTTATAAGGCTCTTGTCAGCGGGCTAAAGCCCGCTTCTCTCACCTTATTCGAGCTACGCTCGAATACCTACGCTACGTCCCACTCCTAATCCTCATCCATCTCCCGCAGCAACTCCCGGACCTTCTCGTGCCCTTCTTTCAAAGCCCTTCTACCCGCAGCGGTGGCAGTGTAGACACGCCGCGGACGGCCAGGGCCAGTGGTCAACTTCGATCGCAGAAGCCCATTCCCTTCCATACTGTGCAGCAGGGGATAGAGCGTCCCCGGGCCGAGACGATAGCCATGATGGCGAAGCTCGCGCATCATTTCCAGACCATAGATCGCTTCACGGCTTGCATGATGGAGCACATGCAGCCGGACCAGACCCGAGTAGATATCGCGATATGTCTTTGGCACCCACCCAGCGTAGCGCAAGCTTAGGCAATGCGTGTGAAATCGCACATACCGGGCATCGTTTTGGGGCGATTACATCATCTGATCATTTCACGGAGGTTTTCATGAGCCACCGCGTTCTCTACGGCGAAGATGATCCACGCCGCCATACCGCGAAACTGAAAGCAATGTTGTCTGGTGTTGCCGACTATGCCTGGCACGACGTCGGGAAAGTCAACGACCCCAGGGCTCAGGCTCTTTTGAAAACAACCGCTGAGATCCTTCTCGGCCTGCGAAAGGCCTACGACGAGTTCGAACAGGAAGGCGAGATGATCTGGCGCAAAGCTAGTTAGCACGGCCTTGATGCGTATTTAGCGCTGAAGGCGCGTTCCATACCAGCCTGGGGCAACGCCCCAGGTATCAATGCCTACCCAGTATTAAAGGGCTGAAGGCCCGCCCTATATAAGAGTCTTCAATTCCATTCGCGCCGTTCATTGGTTGACAAAGCATCCCATCCAGAGAGATGTGGCATAGTGCGATTCGCGATTATAGATCGGGCCTTCAGCCCTCACGCCTTCTTAACCATCCAAAACCTGGGGCGTTGCCCCAGGCTGGTATGGAACGCGCCTTCAGCGCTTGATCCTTCGCAGGGCCAATCTGTACCGGCACGGAGAAAACCGGATGCACTGCGCCATTTGAAAATACAAATTCAATAAGCCCTTCCATGATGGCGATGAACGACATACCGTCCAATCAACCATCCGGTCGCGCTGCCGATCAAAACATCCGTCGGAAAGTGCTGTTGCCCCATCACGCGCGTCAGGCTGACTCCGGTGGCCATCGTATAGACGCCGGCCTGCACCCAGGGCGACTTATACTCACTGGCGATCACGGCTGCGGACGACCACGCGAGCACGCTATGGTTTGACGGGAACGACGAGTCCACTCCGGCCGAGCTCTGGAAGAAGAGGCCGCGGCTGTTGTCCTTCGCCGGCCGTTCCCGCCAGAAGACCAGCTTCATACCCTCCTGCACGGCATAGCTGTCGACCAGTGCTTCAGCGGTCAGAATGCCGGTCTCCCGCTGATGAGGATCATTGCGCAGCAGGCCGGAGCCATAGAGCGCCGCGGGAATCGCGACGAGCGTACCGGTC
>NZ_JBFRCY010000876.1:0-1897 GCF_052113305.1 Terriglobus sp. YAF25 | reverse complement strand
ATGCACTGGGTGCCCCATGTCCCTCGGGGACATGGGCCCGGCCTTTACTATCCAGGCACGCTTCTCGATGTTTACAACAACAAAAATGCGGTTCGAGCTTTGCTCGAATACCCACGTCCCAAGAATCGGGACACCACCCCAAGGTACAAGTTCGTTGGGGACCCCGGACATGGGGCACCCCGCATGGGTTGTCTTAGAAATGCAGGCTGTCGACGTTGTTCTTATCGATAAGCAGCGGCTTGCCGAGAATAATCTCCGATCCATTGATCTCCAGATCACCCAACCGGCCGACATGCACACTCTTGGCTCCAGCCGGGATCTTCTTCTCCGCCTTCAACGCCCCCGCATAGACCGTTAGATATCCGAGGTCCTGCGTATTCCAGAGGAAGATCGTCTGTACCGAGCCATCGTGCAGATAGGTGCGGCAGATCGAGGGCAGGGAGAGCCCGATGACTTTGACGTCTGTGCGGCCCGCCTGTGCGACCGCCTCTGCCGCTCCCGGAACCGCCGGAGCGGAGATTGCGACAACCAGCTTCACCTGCGGATAGGCCTTGAGGATGACCTGCGTCTGATTGAACGCTTTGTCGCGGTCGTCGTCGCTGGGTTGAATGGTGGCGAGCTGCAGGTTTGGATGGTCGGAGGCGACACGCTTCTTGATATCGGCAATCCACTCGTTCTGGTTCTCGGCACTCAGGGCTCCGGTCACAATGGCAAACTGCCCTCCGTTCGGTAGCAGCCGTGCGCCTTCATCGGTCAGGGCGTTGGCGATGCCGACAGGAGTGGCCTGGTTCAGGAAGTAGTCGCGTGCGTTCAATTCAGCGTCGGCGTCCCAGGTCAGTACCGGAATGCCGTGAGCACGGGCTTTGCGAAGCACGGTGGAGATGCTGCCCTTGTTCTCCACCGCGACGACGATGGCGTCGACACCGCGCGTAATCCAGTTCTCCACCAATTCGTTCTGTTGCGAGGCGTCAAGACTGGTGGGGCCATCCCAGATGAGATCGACTCCGAGCTCTTTCGCGGCCTCTTCCGCTCCGGCGCGCGCGCTGATGAAGTAAGGATCGCCCTTGGCCTTCGGCATCACCGCAATGGTCAGGCGATGTCCAGCGGCAGCCGCACCATTGCGATGACCGGCAGCATGGAAGAGCAGCGTGCCCAGGACGCCAAGTGCAACGAGTACAGCTCCAGCGAATGCCGGACGCTTCCACAAAGGAACTCCGGCCGCCGTGACCTTGAATGCACCGGTGGGGCGTAGATGGAGCGGCCGATCACCGATTTATGCAGCAGGACGCTGTACGCCGCCAGTACAACGATGAGGATGGGAAGCTGCACGGGAATAAGCTTCCAGAAGTATCCCTGGCCGAGATGGAGAAAGCCTGCGGAATAACCGGTAAAGCTCACTGCGCCATGCGTGATGCCCTCCGCGATGCCGCGATAGAGCGAGAAGGTGCCGAGGGTCACGATCAGCGGCGGCAGCCGAAGTCCCGCGATCAGAAGGGCATCATTCAGGCCGCCGGAGGCAAGACCCAGTAGTAGTGATAGCCCAACGCAGGCGGCGGGGAGATGACCGTCATGCCACATCGTGCCGAAGAGGACGGCGGTCATCCCGATGGCGGAACCGACGGAGAGATCGATGCCTCCAGTAATCAGGATCGGCGTAAGGGCAATCACCAGCAGGCCGAGCTCGACCGAGAAGCGGACGATCTCGAAGAAGTTTCCCCAGGTAGCGAAGCTGGGTGCCGCRACGCTGAAGTAAATGCACTCGAGCAGCAGCGCCGCAACCAGAGCAACTTCCGTAGCAGAGATATGCAGGCGCTTAAGCATGGCTCACCTGCCTCCGCCGATAGTGACTCAGGACATTGACCGAAACGGCCGCGAGAATAATGAGTCCCTGGATGAT
>NZ_JBFRCY010000875.1:0-1641 GCF_052113305.1 Terriglobus sp. YAF25 | reverse complement strand
GGCCAGGTTTATGCTCTCGTTGCCCGATACGCCGGCAGTGGAGTACATCGAAGCCGTACAGGCGGCGGAGCGGTTAAAGGATGGCTATGCCGAGTACTTCCAGAAGTACGATGTATTGCTCACTCCGGTCCTGCCTGCCCCGTCGTTCAGCCATGGCCAGGGGGAGTTGCTGATCAACGGCCAGGCTGTGAACATCATGGGCATCATGTCCGCGACATCGCCGTTAAACGTGACGGGCCTGCCGGGCATTTCCATGCGGTTCGGTACGAGCCATGACGAGATGCCGATCGGCGTGCAGATCGTTGGTAACTGGCAAACCGAGTCCACGATTCTTCATGTAGCGTCCCTTTTGGAGCAGGTAAGTCCCTTGCGGGATCTGCACCCAAATCTCTAAATAGCACCAGGGAATGGAGCAAGTGGGCAGGGGAGAGACCGCTCCTGCTCACTGGGCCTCCAGATATCGGCACTACTGATGCTCTAGAGCAAGCATTTCTACAGGCAACTCCTGGAGGAGAGCCGCTCATCTTAGAGGGCGTTTGGCTTCTCCCTTTTGAACGACCTGAACCACGCACGCTGACACACAAAAGAAGCGTCATGAAAACCTCCTCAAGCATCCGCCGTCTTATAGACGCGTTTTGTCTTTTCTTCCTGGCCACCGCCGCACAAGCCTTTGCCACAGTCACTGTGAGCAGCCCTGCGAACAACACCACGACTGCCAGCACGACCGTCCAGTATGTCGCCAGCGGTTCGTCTTCAACCTGCTCGGCAGGCGTCTCCGCGATGGGCATCTATGTGGACAATGCTCTCGTCTATCAGGTCGCCGGCAACACCATCAACCAGGCCGTCACCTTGCAGCCTGGCATGCACTATACCGTCGTCGAAGAGTGGGACTATTGCGGGGGAGCATCCACCACGCCCATCAATATCACCGTCACCAGCGGATCGAACCTGAATGGCGTCTCCGTCTCCTCGCCCGTCACGGGAAGCACCGTAGCTTCTCCCGTCGCTTATGTCGCTACCGCTGGTTCCACCAGCTGCGCC
The DNA here is from genome assembly GCF_052113305.1 of Terriglobus sp. YAF25. Classification (NCBI taxonomy): domain Bacteria; kingdom Pseudomonadati; phylum Acidobacteriota; class Terriglobia; order Terriglobales; family Acidobacteriaceae; genus Terriglobus; species Terriglobus sp. YAF25. The sequence continues at coordinate 600 of NZ_JBFRCY010000875.1, read as the reverse complement.
GCGGGCATCGCCGCAATGGGCATCTACGTCAACAACGCCCTCGCCTACGATGTCTCCGGGAGCTCCTTGAACACCAGGCTCACACTCCAACCCGGCTTCTACAACACTGTCGTGGAAGCGTGGGACTATTGCGGCGGAGCCTACACCAGCGTTGTGAACATCAACGTCACAGCCTCGAACGGCAGCGTGACTGTCACCTCGCCCACCAATGGAAGCACCGTCGCTTCTCCGGTCCAGTATGTCGCCACAGCTACGGCCGCTGGTAGCTGCGCCCAGGGTGTCGCAGCCATGGGGGTCTACGCCAACAACTCGCTCGTCTATCACGTTAACGGCAGCTCCCTCAATGCCTCCATCGCTCTCAACTCCGGCATCAACAACACCGTCGTCCAGGAGTGGGACTACTGTGGTGGAGCATCCACCACGCCTATTAACATCACCGTCTCCAGCGGATCGACCCTGAACGGCGTCGCCGTCACCTCACCCGCCGCCGGAGGCACCGTTACTTCTCCTGTGAAGTTTGTCGCCACTGCCGGCAGCACCATCTGCGCAGAAGGCATTGCTGCCATGGGCATCTACATCAATAACGGCCTTGTGTACCAG
>NZ_JBFRCY010000874.1:0-1645 GCF_052113305.1 Terriglobus sp. YAF25 | reverse complement strand
GGAGACTGTCCAGCCGAAGTGCTGGGCGATCCACGGGGTCAGGGAGGCGGTGACGGCTCCGCCTAACTGCCCGCCCATGTTCACGATCGAGGAAAAGACAGCCGACCGGCGGCCGGCGATGTCATTGGAGGCCGACCAGAACGAGCTCTGCGAGATATAGAGAGCGCCGGCGCCGAAGGCAAGGATGATGCCGGCGACCAGGGGACTCTTTGCCCGCGAACCCAGCAGAAGGAAGACGCCCGTCAGGAACAGAGCTCCGGTTGCCAGGTAGCAGCGCCCGATGCGGAGTCCTTTGGTTCCCGAGAGCCAGTCGCTTGCTGCTCCGCCTGCAAGACAGCAGAGCGTCATCGACAGGAACGGAAGCATGGAGATCTGGGCGCTTGCCTTCAGATCGACTCCGCGTACCTTCGCCATATAGAGGAAGAACCAGCTGAAGTAGATCCAGGAGATATAGCCGAAGCAAAAGTAGCCCATCATCAATGCCGGAAGATCACGGYGGCCGAAGAGTTGGCGCCAGGAGAAGGAGATTGGCTGGCTGGTGCTGCTACCGTTTCCGTTGCCGTTGCGAAGATAACGGTCAGGGCGTGCCGAGAGGCCGACTTCAATCTCCTGCAGTTCGGTCATCGAGAGAGAGGGATGCTCATTCGGCGTGTCACGCGAGACAAACCACCAGACCAGGCCGATGCCTGTACCGAGCAGCGCGCTGAAATAGAAGGCGGCGCGCCAGCCGTCGTGGGCAATGATCCAGTTCAGGAGCGGAGGCGTGAGACCGCTGCCCGCGCCTACGCCGGCGAAGATCAGGCCATTGATGATGCCGCGCTCGCTGACCGGGATCCACTGGGCGACGAACTGGTTGGCTGCCGGGTAGACCACGGCTTCTCCGGCGCCCAGGATCAGGCGGATGGCGATCAGGAAGAAGACAGCTCCGGGCAGGCCGGTCGGCAGTACGGCCACCATTAAGGTGGCGACGCCCCACCATAAGGTGCCGATGGTCAGAACGCGGCGCGGGCCAAAGCGGGCGGCCAGCCATCCCGCGGGGATTTGAAATCCTGCATAGCCGATCAGAAAAGCGCTGAAAATGAGTCCTAGCCGCTGGTAACCGAGTCCGAACTCCTCGCTGATCTGAAGTCCGGCGATCGAGATATTGGTGCGGTCAAGGAAGGCAATCGCGCTCAGAGCGAACAGCAGAACTGCAAGAAAAAAGCGAATCTTATAGACCTTCCCAAAACTGACCATGTGGAGTAACAGCATACGAGCCTCTTGCAATGAACGAAATAGGTCCAATGTCTTACGTTAATGCGGGGCAAACCACCCATGACAATCACATGAAACGGAGAGAACAATCGTGGAATTCCATATACAGGCGGTAAAGGCTTTGCGGAACAAGTTTCTGATTCAATCGGTGCTTCTGCTGGCGTCCTGCATTACAGCGGCAAACGCTCAGCACTACGACCTCATTGTGCAGCACGGTCATGTCATCGATCCGAAGAACGGTATCGACGGAGTGATGGACGTTGCGGTGCTGGATGGAAAGATTGCCAAGGTAGCCAAATCCATCGCTGCCTCTGAAGCGGTAAAAGCCGTGGACGCCACGGGCCTTTACGTTACTCCCGGTCTGATCGATATCCACGCGCACGTGTATGCG
>NZ_JBFRCY010000873.1:0-1667 GCF_052113305.1 Terriglobus sp. YAF25 | reverse complement strand
GGATAAAACTCGGTCGAGTCACTTATCTTTTGGAAGGTATTCGACTGCATGACATGGTGATCGTAGTGGGAGCCACTGACAGAGGCAGGTGCAAGCGAGCCCTTCACACGAAAGTCAATAAGACCATCTTCTCCACGCCACAATACTTTGCCACCGGGCTGGAAGGAATCGAAGACCTCGAGTCCTTTTTCAGAGGGCCGGAGCCAGCATCCATAGTCGTCGACAATCCGATTCAGGAACGAGAAGTCCGATTCGCCATACTGTACGTAGTTCAGCCCCTTGCCCCCGCCTCCGTTCACGGAAACGGAGAGACCCTCGCGGCCGGAGACGGTATTTGCGATCGACGATAAGGTTTGGTCAGAGTAGTACTCTTTCCGCGCTGTCAGGTCGAGCTTATAGCTCTCACTGACTGCGGTGAGCTGCGCGGTATAGCTGCCCCAGACCTCGTAGTTCAATTCGACATCCAGCACGAAGCCGGAGAAATTGACGTGCTCTACGCCGTCCTGGTCAGTCGTCTTGATCTGGACAGCCTGCCCAAGGAAGTCCTCGACTGGGATTCGTTTGTCTTCCGTCTGTCGGCAGACAATGGTGCACCACCAGTGCTGGTTAAGCTCTTGCGTGATTTCGACAGATGCGAGCAATGCATCCTGCAGCAGGTTGTCGCCAATTTGAATGTGAGGTAATGCCATGATGAGTGCCCTCAGACCTCGGTAGATGGCGTTGCAGAGAAGAACTCTGACGCCGAGCGGTCTTAATTGCCCAACTGGAGGTCGTGGTAGTTCTGTTGGTCTAGCGCGGGTTGAATACTGACGGAGAGAACGTGATTACTGCCACCTCCGCTTGATACGTTCCAGGAGCTGATCCAGCCCTTGAAAGAGAGTGTGCAGATGGCGTCCTGCCGATGTTCGTCTTTCCAGAATTCGATCTTTACGTCTTTGATCTTGTCTTTTGTCGGRACATTGGCAAGATCGAAGTATTTCTTCACCGTGGCGAATGGAACGTTGACGGTGTCGTGCATGTCAGCGGAAAAGTCCATCGCGCAGCTCAGAGAGCCCATCGACGGCATCCCGTTCGTATCAACAACCGTGGCCAGGCCGATCTGTGTCGAAAAGGCGTTGAGTTTAATGCCGTCGACGGTGATGGTCGTATTCGATGGATTTGCCATGCTTATCTCCTCACGGGGCTGAATCGTATGTTGACGGTCTCCATCTGGAGACCATTTGCGTCTACTTGCGCTCCGCGGCATTTTTTGCGAGGAGCCTACGAATATTGGGAATCGTGTACGGCAGTTGTTGTGTCGTAATCCATTGCGACCGCTCTGCGTCGAGTTCGTATATGCCGGAAGCGGAGTTCCACTTCAGCAACACTGGTTCCGGGAAGGACTCGTGTCCGGTCGTCGCCTGGTAAATCAACACCAACGCCGGATACTTCGATTTGCTCTCTGCGGTGCCGATGGCGGAGAGGGAGACACAGCTCTCAGCTTCGGTCCAATCGGTGCCAAAGGTGACGATAAGGTGTGTCTTTCCTGTGCCGTTAACCGTAGCGAGACCGCATTGATGAAAGGGCGGGCCGGCAGCGTCTCCATTCTTTGAAAAACGCACAGGCACAAGTGTGAGTGCCGGAGACACTGACAACGACATGATCTGTTTGCGGTCAATCTCCAGCTC
>NZ_JBFRCY010000872.1:0-1676 GCF_052113305.1 Terriglobus sp. YAF25 | reverse complement strand
GCCGAAGTGCTCTCACAACGGTACCGCACGGAGGCACCGACTGCCAGCGCTCATTTGAGTACTGATCTGGCTGCCGCGGCCTACCTCGCCGTCCGCTTTCCCGCAACCTTCAGCGCCGTCCGCCGCGCCATGGCGGAGACGGCAGACGTATATCCGGAGTTTGCCCCGGCAACGCAGCTCGATGCCGGTAGCGGGCCCGGAACAGCCGCGCTGGCTGCCGGCGACGTGTGGCCATCGCTGCAGCAGGCTCTTCTACTTGAAGGCAGCGGTCCCATCCGCCAGGCCGGGGAGCCGTTGGTTGCGGCGTCCGGCATCGCAGCAGAGTGGCAGACTGGGGACCTGGCTTCGGTTGCAATCAACAACCGCTTCGACTTGGTGACCTGTGCGTATGTTCTTTCGGAGCTCTCCGCTCTCGCCCAGCGTCTGCTGGTTGAGCGCCTATGGTCGGCAACGGCCGGCGTGCTGTTGCTGGTAGAGCCCGGTACTCCCGCCGGATGGCAGCGAATCCTGGAGGCTCGGACCGCTCTGCTGCAGGCCGGGGCACAGATGCTTGCCCCCTGTCCGCACGCCTTCGCTTGTCCTCTCGTGAGTCCCGACTGGTGTCACTTCGCCGAAAGAGTCGAGCGCAGCCGCATGCACCGCCTGGTGAAGCAGGGGGATGTGCCATGGGAGGATGAAAAGTTCCTCTACCTGGCTGTAGGTCGCGAACGCCCAGTGGGGCACGGTTCGCGTGTGCTGATGCGTCCGAAGATCAACCGTGGTTTGATCTCATTGAAACTCTGCAATGCCGATGGATCGATGACCCAGCCTGTAATCCGGAAGCGGGATAAAAGCTATAAGCACGCTCGCAGGGTGGACTGGGGTGAAACCCTTGATTCAGTGTTGGATAGCGAACGGTAGAATCTGGTAGATTACTAACTAAGCAATGTAGTACCTCTCCTGCCCTGGTTACCAAAAATACAAAAATTTACCGGGTGCTCATCCCTCTTCCATCGCATCAAAGACACTTAGGTTTATCGCTTTATTTGCCTTGTATCCGTCTCGGTTGAAATAGAGACTTGAAGATCGGAGCACGTCCTGTATCCATGAGTAGTAGAGAATGTTCAAACTGCATCGGCGTGACGTTGGAACGTCGCCCGGCGAGCGGTTTATTTGAAATTATTGCTTCCCTTGTTGGTCTAAAGCCATGGCGTTGTCGCCGCTGTGGGCGGACTCACATGCGGTTCCAATCCAAATAAGGTTCTCCAGCAAGTCGAGATTGTCTATTCCATCGCTAGCACAGGTGGCTTCCGGTGGTGTGTCTTCTGTTCATACGCATATGCGTAGCCGAGCAGAGCACCGTCCTGCCACGCCTTGCCGCTGATCTCGAGGCCAAAGGGAAGGCCATTGTCATAAAAGCCACCGGGTACTACGACGGCGGGAACGCCGATTCGATTTACCCAGCCGGTGTTGCTGTGCGGTCCGGTGGACGGCTTCCCGTCAGGTTGCGGAGCGATCTCATCGTTCGGCGGCATCTGCAGTGCGGGATAGACCATGCCGTCCAGGTGAAGGCGTTCGAGCGTCTCGTCGTATGCAGCCAGTGCCTTTGCCTGCGGATCCCAGAAGATTTCTTTGGCCTTCGGATCATCTTCCAGACGGCGTTGCGAAGTCGCAGGCGCATTGCTACGGCCCTGACC
>NZ_JBFRCY010000871.1:0-2515 GCF_052113305.1 Terriglobus sp. YAF25 | reverse complement strand
GGCGTAGCTGTCGCGGTAGTCTTCGGTCTTTTCCAGGTGAAGCGTGGTGCTGTTTTCCGCGGGTTTGTTCTGCTGGCTCATGATGCCTTTCAGGAGTGGAAAAAGTTGGTGCGAAAGGGGGGACTTGAACCCCCACGGGTTGCCCCGCCAGATCCTAAGTCTGGTGCGTCTGCCAATTTCGCCACTTTCGCACAGGAGACGCTATATGCAGATTCTAAATGACTGGCCGTCCTGTGTCCCGGGCTCCCGGCGATCTTTTCGCCGGAGCAGTTTGAAGGCGCCGGCGCCTTCCAGAAAGCGCCTTTTGCATATACTCTGTTCTGCCCCAGATAAGGCCATTCATCCTGCGGCAACATCGTCGCTTTACAAGGTACTCATGCGGTCTTTTTTCGTAACTCTGCTCGCCGTTGCGGCTGCACCGGCTGCGTTTGCGCAGCACTCCCTGGGAAATCAGGACAAACAGATTCACATGAACCAGATCCAGGTGATCGGTTCGCATAACAGCTATCACAAGGGCTTTGCTCCCAGCGAGGCGAAGTGGCTGGAGCAGCGAAATCCCGATGCATACCACAGCTTGGAGTACCGTCATGCATCTCTGGCGGATCAGCTCGACGGCGGTGTGCGCCAGTTGGAGATCGATATCTTTGCCGACCCCAAGGGCGGCAAGTTCGCGCATCCCAAGGTCGTGGAATGGGTCAAGGCTGCCGGTCTGCCCGCTGACCCGGACTTCGATCCGGATCACGAGATGGACAAGCCGGGCTTCAAGGTCATGCACGTTCAGGACCTCGATGAGCGTAGCCAATGCCACACCTTTGTGAAGTGCCTGCAGCAGGTTAAGGTGGTCTTCCTGATCGATCAGCGGCCCAAGGAAGAGACCTATCTTGATGGACATCCTGCACTGAAGGGACGGGTGATGTTTACCAACGCTGTTCCCGGACGTGACGATGCTGCCTTCACCGAGATGAACAGCGGATCGAAGGAAGAGATCGATGCTCTGGTAAAGCAGGGATATCTCGTTCGCGCACGCACTGACGATGGCACGACGGCGGCACGCACGAACGACACCAAGCGGCGTGAAGAAGTTCTTGCCAGCGGGGCGCAGTTGGTCAGCACAGACTATCCGCCGTCAGAGCCGGCATCCTGGACGGGATTCTTTGTCGGCTTCCCAGGTGGTCTGGTCGCTCGGTGCAACCCGATCGATGCTCCAGCATCCTGTGAGAGCAAGGCGCTCGACGGCACGCTACGCGCACGTCACTAACACCTAAGAAGTCAGGCCCACGAAGGGAACAATCAACTCCTGGATGGATGTGCTCGCTATGTCGACACGAGAGACGACACATAGCGAGCACACCGATTTTGCGAACTTATTGACTTAGTACATTCATGATTGCCTGGTACTTCGGCGTTGTAAGAATCCGGTAATCTTCCGTCGCGCCCCAGTCTCCATTTCTGCTGTAGTAGCCGGCGAGGCTGAAGTAGCCGAACATATCCCCGCCCTGTCCAAACCAGTTATCGACGATATGGTGCTCAACAAGCGGCCCCATTCCGGCATCTCGATTAGCTTCAATCTGTATCCCGACATTCGAAGTATTCCTGTTATCAGGACCGCCTTCGTAGGCGAAAAGCTTCAGGCCGTAGAGATTTGCTGTGGCTTTGTTCTGCTGCGTCTTGGTCACTGAGGCATTCGATGATGCAAGCATGTTGGCGAGGACGTCAGGAATGGTCGCCGTCGTCGATGGAGATGTATCGCTGAAGTACGATCCTTGCGCCATGGCGTAGAAGTAGTTGCTGGGCGGTCCATAGGTCGCGTTCATCCACGCCAGTGTTTTTGCTCCCGTAGAGTTCGTGCCCTCCTGAAGGTTCCACCAGGCGTAAACCGGACGGATAGTGGTATTGAGCGATCCAGATCCAAAGACCGCTTCAAAGATCTTCGCGATCTCATACAAGCGCTTGGCATGACGCCGATAGGCCCAGTCGAGCTGAACGGTATCCCCATCGTTGTTCAGCGGAGATCCACCTTGCCCTACCTCATCGATGGCTGCGAGCCGGTTCCAGGTGTATTGTGAGAAGCTCGAGTTCCAAACCTCATTGCTGTGTTCGATGTAAATATGCAATCCGGGATTAAGCCCATGATTGCCCGTGAAAGAATCCCCATTCTTCAACAACTGCGCAAGTTTGTAGATATAACTGGTCGTGTCGGTAGGGCTTGAGCCTGTGGCGCTGACCGGTATGTTGATCCAGATATCTTTATTCGCTTCATTGGCCAGCAGGATCACATACTCCCAGGAGACCCCTGTCGCGCCAGCACGCACGGCAGTTCCCATCCCCTGATACGCGTCCGACGGAAGGCTGCGGTCGGCCCAGTTAATAAGGTGATGCCCAGGGTCGCCGTAATATCCGGCCGAATAATTTGTCCCGGTCCAGCTCATGAAGCGCAGATAGCCAAACGGAGCCAGGGCGTTGATGTAGGCAGGATCGAAATGGGTTGGAGAACCGTTTGGATACAGTCCTGGAC
>NZ_JBFRCY010000870.1:0-1681 GCF_052113305.1 Terriglobus sp. YAF25 | reverse complement strand
CCTACCGTGTCATCGACACCGTCATCATGGGTAACAAAGCCCTCTGGTCTGCCCTGGAAGAGCGCGACCACCTCTATGAGAAGGCAGAGCTGACGGACGACGACGGCATCCGCCTGGGTGAGTTGGAAGGCGTGATCGGCGAAGAAGACGGTTACGAGGCCGAGTCGAATGCGGCGGTGCTGCTGCAGGGTCTGGATATCGCAGACGACCTGCATGAGCGCAAGATGGGCGAGCTGCAGGGCGGCCAGAAGGTTCGCGTGCTGCTGGCACAGGCTCTCTTCGGCAATCCGCAGGCGCTGCTGCTGGACGAACCTACGAACTATCTCGATCTTGAGTCCATCCACTGGCTGCAGGACTTCCTGGTCCGTTTCGATGGCACCCTGATCACCATCTCGCACGACCGCCACTTTCTGAACTCGGTCTGCACTCACATCGCCGATATCGACTATCAGACGATCATTACCTACACCGGCGGCTACGACGAGATGGTGCTGCAGAAGACGCAGGTCCGCCAGCGTATCGAATCGCAGAACGAGCAGCGCGAGAAGAAGATCGCTCAGTTGAATGACTTCATCGCCCGCTTCTCGGCCGGTACGCGTTCGTCGCAGGTGAACTCACGTAAGAAAGAAGTTGAGCGCCTTCAGACCACGGACCTCGCTCGGTCGAACATCCAACGCCCGTATATCCGCTTCGACCAGCTTCGCCCTTCGGGCAAGCACATTCTGGAGATCGAGCACGTCTCGAWGTCGTATGACCAGACGGTCTTCAAGAACTTCACCTCTGCGGTCATGCGAGGCGACAAGGTTGTGCTGATCGGCCGTAACGGAACCGGCAAGACAACGATGCTGAAGTCGCTTCTGGCCGGCATGCCGGAAACCGACGACAAGGAATTCACCCGCGACGGCGGTACGGTGAAGTGGGGGCACGAGGCTAACATCGGCTACTTCGCACAGGACCACACCGGCACCGTGACCAAGGGCATGACGGTCGCCGACTGGCTGCACCAGTTCGATGAGAAGGCTACGGAAGAAGATATCCGCGGCATTCTGGGGCAGATGCTCTTCCGCGGCGAAGAGGGCCTGAAGAAGACTGAAGCTCTGTCAGGCGGCGAGCAGGCCCGCCTGATCTTCTGCAAACTGATGCTGCAGAAGCCCAACATCCTGATCTTTGACGAGCCCACCAACCACCTCGACCTGGAATCGATCAACGCCCTGAACCAGGCGCTGCAGAAGTATGAGGGTACGGTGCTGCTGGTAACACACGATGAGGACCTGATCGACGAGGTCGCGACCCGCATCTGGCACTTCCAGGACGGCAAGGTCGAAGACTTCAAGGGACCGTACGCCGAGTATCAACAGGTCCTGGCCGCCGCAAAGTAACTTCCCGCAAAACTTCACCGTTTGTATTGCACTGGGACACGCCCTGGCATGCGGACGGTGAGGTTTGCACGTAAGAATCCTTGTGATTCTTTTACTTGACAACCCGTCTGCGGTCACTGACCGTAGATCTAACACCTGAAATAGGTTTTCGGGCGCAGCCGTGCCCAAACGAGCGCGCCACGAGTTCCCGGGATTTCTTAACCGATAGAACCGCTTCGAAACCTTTGATTTTTGTTTCGCCCTTTTGAGGAGTGACGTTTCATGAAGATTGCAAAGATCTGTAGCACGCGTGTATTCGCGGC
>NZ_JBFRCY010000869.1:0-1681 GCF_052113305.1 Terriglobus sp. YAF25 | reverse complement strand
CGCCAGATTATTGATAATCAATTGCAATCGTCAAGCGTAGAGAAACGGGCGCTGCAAAGGGAATGCACGAAGGTCCTGCCGGATACCGGCAGGACCCTCGTCTTTTTAGAGCAAACAGTCAAAGCTTCGCTCTACACCTTTAGGAGAAATGCTCTAATCCTTGCGATATTGCTCGTCAGTAACAGGTTCGAACCAGTCCACAACTTTATCGCCCTGGCGCTCATGAACAGCGATGTGGGTCATGGCTATCGTCGGCGATGCTCCGTGCCAGTGTTTCTCGCCGGGTTCAATCCACACCACGTCTCCGGGATGGATCTCCTGCACAGGTCCGCCATCACGCTGCACCCACCCGCAGCCTGCGGTGACGATCAATGTCTGGCCCAGCGGATGGCTATGCCACGCTGTCCGCGCTCCGGGCTCGAAGGTGACGCTCGCACCATTCACACGAGCCGGCTCCGGAGCCTGAAACAGCGGATCGATACGGACAGTGCCGGTAAACCAATCTGCGGATCCCTTAGTCGATGCCTGCGTTCCTACCTTCTTGATCTCCATCTCTGCTTCACTCCTTTATCCGGCTACGGTATCGACATCTGTCTTTGCCAGTCTACCGGGGAACGATCTTCACGGTTGCCGAGCGCGCTTGAGCGCCGATCATCGGTTGCAGATAAGGGCTGGAGGCGTACTTCTTCTGATAAGCCTGATCGATGCGGTCCCGAATCGGTCCATCAGTCGGCTCGAAGGTCACCTCCTTCGTGATCCCTGCTGCTCGAATGCGCCCTGCTTTCTGGAGCACGGCTGCCTGGTACCAGCTGGAGCCCTGGCCGTTATATCCGCGGACATACAGCCCGTGGTCGACGACCACTGACCAGATCCATGTCGGTGTGCCGTACGTGACTCCATCTTCACGGAACGGCGAGATATGCAGATCGTCGGTTGCGGCAATGCTGTCCAGTTCTTTCTTCAACCATTGGCTCATGATGCCTAACCTCCTCTACTCCATCGTGTATTCGGGCTTTTTATAGAGCTGGTCCCACTTCTGCTCAATCTCCGGCCGATAGACCTTACCCTGCCAGTCGCGCGGCGCAATCTCTTCCACAGCAACCGAGACCGACTCCGCGCCATAGTCAAGCACAGACATGACACTATCGGTGATCTCCATCGCCAACTGCTCTTTCTGTTTTTCAGACTTACCGGGCCATAGCTTCACGACAACATGCGGCATAGAAGTTTCCTTTCCGATGCTTTGGTACGCGAGTTTTATGTGGACTGRGAATTGTGCACCGCCAAACAGGCGTAGCCATCGTAGACGAAGGCATCACGCACAGAGCGTATGCAGCGATCTCATGATCAAGAGTACCGGGAAAGGCATCGACTGCGCTTTCCTATTCCTGCAGACTCTTTGCCTGATTGTGTTTTGTTGCAAGTATCCCCAACCCGGGTGCCCACCCTCACAACGTTAGGGTGGGCAAGGATGCCACAAGCGTTGGCCAGGCCACGGATTGTTTACCTCCACGCCCACCCTAGCTTTGCGAGGGTGGGGCACCTGTGATGTTTCAAGAGGTTGTTGTCCATCCGTTTGTATCTGGAGATTCTGTTTGTGACGAGCAAATAGAAGTTTCCGGAGGAACGGATGGACTATCACTATCATGCCCGATTGACGGTGCATGGTCGAAGAGCGATG